>CAVHSB010000039.1:6464-15427 GCA_963638635.1 Flexilinea sp. | reverse complement strand
TGATTATATCAACATGAACATTGATAAGGATCTTACATTGAATAGAATTGCTATGCACTACGAATTAGCTCCAAACTACTTTACATCGCTATTTCACTCAAAGGCTGGCATGACTCTATCTGAGGCTATAAAGATGATGAGAATAGAGAAGGCATCAAGCCTTCTTGAAGATAGTGACTATAATATATCTGAAATCAGTGCATTATGTGGCTTCAATGACCCTGGTTATTTCTCTTCTGTTTTCAGGTCTCAGATGAAGATAAGCCCATATCAATATAGAAAGAAATACAACCTGCATTAATATTGACGACTATCACTTCTTTTTGATATATTAAATAAGCCTCTTTATCCGACCTAGTCGGATCAGAAATTTAGACCATAAGGAGGAACCCATGATTTCTAATTATGAGTTCACAATCATCTTCGATCAGGATGATGAGAAGATGAAAGAAGGACTTGCTCTAGTAGAGGAGACCTTCAAAGCTAATGGTGTTGAAGTCACCAAGCAGGACGATATGGGAGTAAAGACACTTGCATATCTCATCAATAAGCAGGAAAAGGGCCATTACGTTTATTTCGAGATCAAGGCTGATGGATCAAAGATCCAGGCAATGTCAAGAATATTCCAGCTCTCAACTCTAGTTTTAAAATTCTTATTTGTTAATCCAGAGAAAATCTGATTAACGAGGTGAGTATGGCAGATATTAACTCCGTAGTTTTGAGCGGTCGCTTAGTAAGACCAGGCGAGATTCGTTATTCCCAGGGTGGAACATCTGTAGTCAGATTTTCCATTGCTGTCAACAGAGCAAAGAGGAGTGCTGACGGTAAGTGGGAAGATGAACCTAACTATTTTGATTGTGTATATTTCGGCAGAGCAGCTGAGGCTGTTAACCAATACCTTGAAAAGGGCAGACAGGTTACAATTCAGGGTGAACTAAGACAGTCAAGATGGGAGAGTGAAGGGCAGGCAAGATCTAGAGTAGAAATTGCTGTTACTAATCTTTCACTTGGTAGCGCAGCTGGATCTAATGGGGCAGGTCAAGCTAGGAGCAATAGCTATCAGCCAAATAATTCACCAAGAGAGAATTACAATAGACCTCAGAGCCAAAGCACACCAATGAGTGCACCAATTAATGAAGGACCTGAGGATTTTACGGATGATACTATTCCGTTTTAATTAGGAGTTTAAAATGAGAGAAGATAAAGATTTCAACGAAATGGACAAGAGCGGTCGCAAAGACGGTAAGCTTGGACTTAGAAAAGCAAGCTTCAAGAAGAAAGTATGTAAGTTCTGCCAGGGCGCAGCTCCTGCAGATTACAAGAACCCTGATATGCTCAGAAGATATATCACAGAACGTGGTAAGATTCTTCCTGCTCGCATCACAGGTACATGTGCTAAGCATCAGAGAGCTCTAAACAGAGAGATCAAGAGAGCTAGAGTAATTGCATATCTTCCTTTCGAGAAGAAATAAGGAATAAATCAATGGAGGAGTCTGCAGTTCCAGAGAAAGGCATAGTTAAGGATGGGCTTGTCTCACTTATTCTATCTACTTTGATGTATGAGCTTAATCTCTCTACATTCTTGTTTGCAGCTCCTTTGATGATTTTTGCAATTAGGCACAAGAAAAACCGTTCATTGGTTTTATTTGGGCTGGAGGCTTTGATAGTTATAGCAATAGAGATCTTTAGACACTTTAGTGCTATTAATGACTCTATAAAGCTTCTGGCTTTGGTATTTAGTTTAGCTATACCTTTGTCGCTGTTAGCGGCTGGAGCTATATGGCTATATACAGAAAAGCATATGCTTTTAGTAAGAATATTTTTATCTCTGCTTCCAGTATGTGTCATTTCTGGTCTTTTATTAGTCTTCTATGCTGTAGATGTGACGCTTTTTGAAGGTCTATATGACTATTACAAGAATGCGTTTGCCTCAAGTTTAGGAGAGCTTTTAGGAAAGGTTCTTGGTGATGTTGATTATGAGATGATTTTCTCATTGATAGTATCATGCTTCCTTTCTTTGGTTCTTCCTTTTCTTACATTGGCAGTCTGTGCAACCTCGTTTATATATGAGACTGGGTTGCATTCAAGAGAAAGTGATTTTGAAGACAGAGTAGCAGGCTATGAATTCCCAACAGATTTTGTTTGGACTTTTATAGTATCGCTTGCTTTGTTATTGCTATTTCACTTTGTATCTGCAGTGCCTTTAGCGCTTATGGTTGTTATCATGAATCTAACAGGCCTATTTACAGTTCTGTATTCTATTCAGGGCTTTACGGTAGTATATGCAAGACTTAGAAGAAGAATGATGAACTTAAAGAGCATGACGCTTTTTATTGTTCTTTTCATCGTAGCCTTAGTGGTTCCGGGTATTAATTTTATTGTTATCTTTGGCCTTCCTTTATTGGGATTGCTGGAGAGTTTCTTCGATTTGAAGAAATTAGGAGTCAAAAATGAAGATCATTCTTAATCAGGATGTTGTACACCTCGGTGAAGAGGGTGACGTTGTTGTAGTTAAAGATGGTTATGCTAGAAACTACCTTCTTCCTACAAAGGCTGCTGTAATCTACAACAAAGCTAACGCAGCAGCATTTGCAAGAAAGGCTGAAGCTATTGAGCAGAGAAAGATTGAGAAGAGAGCTCAGTCAGCATCTCTTAAAGAGAAGCTTGATGCTACTGTTCTTAACATCGTTGTTCCAGCTGGTGAGTCAGGTAAGCTCTTTGGTTCTGTTACATCACAGATGGTTCAGGAAGCACTTTCTAAGCTTGGCTTTGAGATTGAGAGAAAGAAGCTTGAGGTTCCAACTCACTCAATCAAGATGACAGGTACATATACTATCGTTGTTCACCTCTATGAGAACGATAACTCACATGTAAAGCTTGTTGTTGAGTCTGAGGCTGAGATTAAGGCAAAAGAAAAAGAAGCTGCAGAGAAGGCAAAGGCTGAGGCAGAGGCTGCTAAGAAAGCTGAGGAAGAGAAGGCAGCTGCAGAGGCAGCAGAAGCTCCAGCAGAGGAAGCAGCAGAAGCTCCTGTAGAGGGTTAATTAAATGGCAGATCTGAGAATGCTTCCTCATAAGGATGAGGCTGAGCGAGCTATTCTTGGATCCTTGCTTATGGATTCGGAGGCCTACGACAAAGTTTCGTCTATAATTAAGGCCTCCGATTTTTATAATCCTAATAATCAGATTATCTTCACAGCAATTGAAGAGGTACTGTCTGAAGGCAAGGCTGTAGACTCGCTGACTATCATTGACTATCTTACAAAGAATAGCCTCCTTGATAAGGCAGGTGGCAGAGCATATATTGCTGAGCTTACGGATTATAATACGATATCCAGTCTGCTTGATTCGTATTGCCATATGGTACGAGAGGCTTCAAGAAGACGTGCTCTTTATAAGACGAGTATGTCACTTGCAAGTGATGCGTTTGACGAATCTAAGGATATTACAAATTCAATTGACGTTGGCGCTAATACTCTAAATGATCTGTTATTGACTGTAAATACAATCAAGGAAGAAGACTATTTCGAAAGCATTATCGGACAGGTAACTGAGGAAATAGTTAATGCACTAGATGGTAAGGATACAGGCGATAAGCCTATTGAAACAGGCTTTGATATACTCGATAAATACTGTAATGGCGGATTTTCAAAGGAAGATTACATCATTGTTGCTGCTCGTCCTTCAATAGGTAAGACAGCATTTGGCATCTCAATGATGCATAACATGATAAAGAACGGAAAGAAGGTTGTATTCTTCTCTCTTGAAATGCCATCCAAGAGCATTGCATACAGAATGATCTCAGGTGAGAGTAAGGTCAATCTTTCCAAAATCATAAAAAAGAGCTTCTTAGATGATGAGAGTGATAGAGTATTCACTGCAGCAGAGAATCTATATACATATGGTAAGAATTTTTATATTGTCGATGTTCCTAATATTCCACTATCTGATCTCAGAAGCATGGCCAGAGCTGTTAGCAAGTCAATGGGCGGCATAGACTGTATCGTTATTGATTATATTGGTCTTATCTCACTTACATCCACTGGTAGGGATTTGACAGACTATGAAAGAGTTACTAGAGTTTCTAAGGGCTTAAAGCAGCTTGCACGTGAGCTCAAGGTTCCTGTTGTTGTACTATGTCAGGTATCTAGAGATAGTGAGGAGAAGGAGCCTGTTCTCTCCAATCTAAGAGATTCTGGTGCAATAGAGCAGGATGCCGATATCGTATGCTTCCTTCATAGAAAGAGAATGCTTACAGAAGAAGAGAAGCAAAGAAATGCCAGAGACCATGAGGGCAGAGCTTCTATTCAGGTTACAAAGCTAATAGTTGCAAAGAACAGAAACGGTGAGACAGGTTCATTTAAGATCGGCTATCATGCAGAGACTACTACATTCGTAAATGTAGATCAGATGGCTGAATTCATTGAAGCAGCACCACCTGATGGAAAGAAAGGGAAATAATCACCTTAGCAGCATATCCTTGATATCTAAGGCATACATGAATGCTATAATTGCATACGCTGCAATCATACCGCTGATCTGAAGAATCACATATGTTCTTGGCCTCAGCGGTTTTCTTTTTACCATTTCCGCAATGCTCATAAGCATTCCTCCTCCATCAAAGGTAGGTATTGGAATAAGATTGCCGACTGATATGCTTATAGATACAAAGGCAAGAAGCGTAAAGAGAGCTCTCACGCCTGAGCTTTTGCTTGTTCTGAAGGCTAGGGTAGTAATAGTTCCAAACGTTGATGCTGCTTTCATAGGTCCTGTTATTATCTCTCGGGCATCTTTTGCCTTGAATGTCATGAGTGCTCCAAGTGCCTTTAGCGTTGTATAGCCTGTGATGGCTGCCTTTTCAAAGCCATATGATGCTATGTTGATATCATCTCTGTATTTTCTGAGCTCTGATTTCCAAGCAAATGGAAGAGTACTGGTAAGATCCAAGGTAGTATTGAATAGCTCATTTCCTCTTTTGACTGTTACTAGAACCTCGCTTCCTCTATATTCATAAAGATCATAGGTCCATTCAATCTTATTGCCATACACTTCTGTAATAACATCACTGCTTTGGAGTATATCTGACTCACTTCTTCCGATTATTGGTCTGATAAGATTTGCTATTCCATAGCTATATCTTCCATCAATGTATGTAGGATTTATTGTTGTTTCAATCCTTTTTCCATCTCTGACGATATTAAGCCTTACAGCATCTCCAGATTTCGATAATAGATAATCCTCAAGCGCTTCGTAATCTATTATTGGTATATTATCTGCCTCAGTTACAAGGTCACCCTTTAAAACGTTTTCTTGCTTGATGGAAGAGTGGAAAACATCCATATATTCAGATACCGGTGTAATATATGCTTCATTTGATATATGCTCTGTAGGAATTAAAGCTGCTATAAGAAACAATAGTGCTGCTAGAAGAAAGTTTGCAAGTGGTCCTGCTAGGAATATTAAGAATCTTTTGAATGGCTCTGAGCCGAAATAGGAGCCAGCCTCAGCTACATCAAGAGAGCTTTTATTGTCTCGTAGTGCCTTTGTCAGATCTAAGGAGCCTCCCATTCTGCAATAGCCGCCAAATGGAATCAATGATATTATATACTCTGTCTTACCCTGAAAAGAGAATAGCTTAGGACCAATACCAACAGATAAGCACTCAACATCAACCTTCAGAAGTCTTGAGACAAAGAAATGTCCGAGCTCATGAAGAAATAGAACGATGCTTATTCCAAGAAGGGAGGGTATTAGCTTCAATAGGTAATAGAAGAGTGATGTAAGAAGATTCAATAATTGAGACAAGAGATCTCCTTCAGAGCTATATCTCTTGCTTTCTTATCTGTTTCCATAATCTTATCATAGCTATCTGAAATATTGCCAAAATCATGAGCAAGGGTTAATGCTGTGATTTTAGGAATATCTGTGAATTTGATTTTGCCATCTAGAAATGCATATACAGCCTCTTCATTTGATGCATTATAAGCGATAGGGTAGCTGCCGCCTCTTTCAAGAGCAATATAAGCAAGTCTAAGAAGTGGAAATCTATCATAATCAGGCTTTTCAAAGGTCAATGTAAGATCAGTGAAATCAAGCTTATTTACAGCTCCATCTATAGCTTCATGATCATCAGAGAGTGCAGTAATTATAGGATGTGTCATATCTGGAGGTGACATCTGGGCATATATAGCACCTGATCTTGTATAGATCATGGAATGCACGATGGACTGTCTATGCACTACAACTTCGATATCATCGCCCTTAAAGCCGAATAGGAAAGACGCCTCAATTACTTCAAGTCCTTTATTTGCAAGCGTTGCAGAATCTATTGTTATCTTCTTTCCCATTTTCCAGGTAGGATGCTTTAGCGCTTCCTCTACTGTAACATCATCAAGATTTAATCGATCTCTAAATGGACCACCAGATGCTGTAATGATCAGCTTTTCAGCTTTCTTTCCTTGTAGCAGATGATAGATAGCAGAGTGCTCACTATCTACAGGAATAATCTTTGCATTATTATCCTTAGCCAGCTTGAAAATCAGACCAGAGCCCATTACAACAGATTCTTTATTTGCAAGTGCAAGGTCTTTCCCCGACTCTAGTGTCTTTATTGTCGCATATAGCCCCTTGTAGCCGGCAATGCCATTTAGGACTATATCAGCATCGTTAGCCTTGATGAAACTTGCTAATGCTTCCTCTGCACATTCGCTCATTAGAAGGTATGGAGCATTAAATTCATCAGCCAGCTTTAATAAAGCTTGCTTTGACTTATTGGCAACAAGTCCTTTAACCTTGAATTGATCCTTATGTTCTCTTATGTATGCTAGTGCAGTGGTTCCTATGCTTCCAGTAGCGCCAAGTATCAGAACCTTTCTCATTTAAGCCTCTAGGAAATACTCAATTAATAAGAAGAATATTGGAGCTGCAATAACCAATGAATCAATACTGTCAAGCATGCCACCTCTGCCAGGAATTGCAACTCCGCTATCCTTGACGCCTGCACTTCTCTTGAATGCTGATTCTATAAGATCGCCGATAGCAGCAAAGATGCTTACTACAAAGCCGATAATGAATCCTGCAAAAGGTGAGAATGTGAAGTGGTTGGGGAATATAATAGCAGCAGCCATTGAAATAAATGCAGGAATGAAGATTCCACCAATGTAGCCTGCGATTGATTTATTAGGACTTACCTTAATTATTCCTTTATTGTTTTTTCCAAAAGCCATGCCTGTAAAATATGCAAAAGAATCACTTCCGAATACGAGCACAAAGTAGAAGATGATCATCCATGTTGCATCTGGAAGAAAGCCTAATCTAGCCATATAGCCTGCAAATAATCCTGGGTAGATCAAATTCAAAACAGATGCTGAAGTATTAGGAATAAGCTTTTTGAAGTTATCTTCAGTGTTAGTGAATATGGAGAATGCAAAAATAAGGCCTATTACTAAAGCTGTAAAATACAATACGCTTGATGAGAATAGCTCCATCTCTGTTGTGTAATCTAGATATTCAAAAATAGGGTATAGAAATCCTAGATAAGCTAGCTTTGATACCTTTACACCGGTTTTCTCAAGCATATGACGCATCTCAATATTGCCAACTAAACTTGCAATAGTTACAGCAATAGCAAATGCTAAATGATTATAATAGGGTAGAAAATAAATGATGAGTACAATCAAAGGGATTGCAACACATGCTGTTGTTTATCATAAAAGCCAAATTCTGCATAGGCAGATTGGTATAACAAGAATCCAGATAATCTGAATTCTCCGGCACTTCTGCAAATCATGTCTGGCAGTGGAAGCTCAGGATTATCTAAATAAGCTCTGAGAATATCGCCCTTGAATTCAGTAATGCCATCTTTAAGAGCTTTATTAACAGCTCTGTTGATCTCATCAATTCCGCCATAATTGATAGCAAGCACGACAGTAAGCTTATCGTTGTTCTTTGTCGCTTCTATGGCTTTATCTAGAGCAAACAGATCTGCAAGAGGCAAACCATCCCTTGATCCTGTATGTAGCACTTTAACACCATATTTATTGAAAAGCGGAATTTCTTCGACTACTTTTTTTGCAAAGAGACCCATGAGATAGCTTACTTCCATTTTGGGTCTCTTCCAGTTTTCTGTGGAAAAACAATACAAAGTGAGAAACTCAATAGATTCTTTTAGACAGCCTTTGACTACCTTTTCTATTGCTCTTCCTCCCTCTTCATGGCCTTTTGTTCTTTCTAAGCCTCTGCTTTCAGCCCAGCGACCATTACCGTCCATTATCAAGGCAAGGTGTCTTAGTTTCTCACTCACTTTATTATATTTCCATTATCTCTTTTTCTTTAGCTTCAGCAATCTTGCCGATTTCAGCTATAGCAGCATCTGTAAGCTTCTGGATCTTTCCTTCGCCTTCCTTCTGCTGATCCTCGCTGATCTCTGATGCTTTCTGGAGCTTCTTAAGCTCGTCCATTGCATCACGTCTTACATTTCTAACTGCAACACGTGCATTTTCAGCTGTAGCCTTTGTGCTTTTTGCAAGCTCTTTTCTTCTGTCTTCTGTAAGAGGAGGAAAGTTAACTCTGATAAGCTTTCCATCATTGTTTGGATTAAGTCCAAGCTCTGACTTCTGAATAGCTTTCTCAATAGCACTTAATACACTCTTATCCCAAGGCTGGATTACAACCAGCCTTGCTTCAGGAACAGAAATAGATGCAACCTGTGAAAGGGGAGTCTCTGCACCATAATAATCTACCTTGAGCTTATCAAATAGTGATGCATTAGCTCTTCCTGTTCTTAGAGCTGCGAATTCAGTTTGAAGAGATGATACACATTTCTTCATTTTCTGATCGCAATTATCGATTACACTCTGCATCTTTTATCCTCTTTTAGTTAACACCAGCCTGGTATACGCCATAAGCTGTAAGCTCGAGAGATGCTCCAACAGACTTACCTGCATCAGCAAGTGCCTGTGCAACAC
>CAVHSB010000039.1:3308-6454 GCA_963638635.1 Flexilinea sp. | reverse complement strand
CTCTTTGTGTCATCCTTTACAAATGCCTGATCTAAGAAGCAAATTTCCTTGTAAAGCTTACCAAGCTTACCTCTAACGATGCCCTCTCTGACTTTCTCTGGCTTGTTTGCAAGCTTCTCATCTCCAGCAACCTGCTTCTGGAAAATATCAAGCTGCTCAGCCTCGAATGCCTTGTCTACAACCTTGTCAGAAAGATACTGTGGCTTATAAGCTGCAGCATGTAGAGCAAGATCATGGCCTAGCTCGTTTACAGCATCAGCAGTGAATGCCTCAGCCTTGTTAGATTTGAGTACGACGAGTACAGCAACGTTACCCTCGCCATGGAGGTAGTCATATGCCTTAGAATCAGCTGGAACATCATAAACATTGAACTTAACAAGGTGCATGTTCTCTTTGATGATTGCAATAAGACCATCTACCATGCCCTGAAGCTCTGCATTTGGCTCTGTATATCCTTTTTCAAGAATAAGTGAGCACATATCGTCTCCAAGCTTAGCGAAGTCAGCATTCTTAGCAACGAAGTCTGTTTCACAAGAAAGTGAAAGAAGAACTGCTTTGCCATTTGCAACTTTTACAAATACACGACCATTCTCAGTAGCTCTATCCTGACGCTTAGCTACAGCTGCAAGGCCCATCTCCTTAAGGATCTTCTCTGCACCAGCAAAGTCTCCATCAGCCTGAGTAAGAGCTTTCTTGCAATCCATCATTCCAGCACCAGTTAAATCTCTGAGTTTCTTTACATCAGAAGCACTAATTGCCATATTGATTCTCCTTAATTATTTCTTGAAGTACTCTTCTTCGTCGTCTTCTTCGTCCTGAGCCTCTTCAGATTCCTTCTCTTCTTTTGGCTCATAGTTAGAGTAGTCTACATCCTCATCCTCAGCTGCCTCATCCTTGTCCTCTACAGGATTAGCGTTGATAGCTGCTTCCTCATCCTCATCGTCAAGTGACTCGATGATCTGGATACCAGCTTCACTATCTGCATCGATAACAGCGTTAGCAATGATTTCAACAAAGAGAGAAATAGCTCTGATTGCGTCATCGTTACCTGGAATTGGGTATGTGATATCTGTAGGATCACAGTTCGTATCGACAACTGCAATTACTGGGATACCAAGTCTCTTAGCCTCAGCTACAGCAAGTGCTTCCTTCTTTGTATCGATGATGAAGAGTGCACCAGGAAGCTCCTTCATGTCTTTAATACCACCAAGGTTCTTCTCGAGCTTGTTCTTCTCTTTTGTATAAAGTGCAACTTCCTTCTTTGTGAGGGACTCGAAAGTTCCGTCTGCTTCCATTCTCTCAATCTTCTTGAGCTTAGCTACAGACTTTTTGATTGTTGTAAAGTTTGTGAGCATACCACCGAGCCATCTGTTAGAAACATAAGGCATTCCGCACCTCTTAGCTTCGCTCTCGATAGCCTGCTGTGCCTGCTTCTTTGTTCCAACAAATAGGATCTGCTTACCGTTCTTAACCTGTGCTCTTACAGCCTCATAAGCCTCAACGATGCATGCAGATGTCTTCTGTAGGTCGATAATATGAATACCGTTTCTCTCTGTAAAGATGAAACGTGCCATCTTTGGATTCCATCTCTTGGTCTGATGGCCGAAATGTACGCCTGACTCTAGCAGGCTTTTCATTGTTACTACTGCCATTGTAGTATCTCCTTCTCGCTTGACGATAAAATCGTCCCCAGCACTATATCTCACCCAAAAGGGCGGAAAATTATACTTGCATATGCAAGCTTTGATAGATTCTCAGAAAAATCAGAATTATGCAATAGTAATTGTTTGTAAAATACAAAGATATTTATGTGAGATTTTGAATTAATTAAGATTTTTCATATAAATTTTGTAGTTTTTTTTTAGCTTTTCACTATAAAATATAAATAAGGGTTAAGAAAGCAATTCGTTTGATTGCTAGATATTGGAGGAAAAAATGAAAAAGCTATTTGTTATTTTTCTAGTTTCTTTATTTCTCTTCTCTTGTTCTATATCTCAATTGACAGATGCAATGGGAAAGATGGGGCAGAACGTAATGGGTGACTACGTTAATTCAGAAGCAGTAGATAAAGCAAAGGAAGCAGCAACAAATGTTACGCCGGAAGATACAAAGAAAGATGAATCTGGCAATACAGAGCTAACTGCAATTACAGACAAGGATGGCAACTCAATTAAAGTAAATTTAGGTGACAAAAATGTTACATCTATTCTTCCTAGTCTCTCTGAAGATACTAAGAGCTCTATCATAGAAGCAGCTTCTTCTGAGGGCGGAGCTAATCCAAGATGATAATACAAAGAAAGCAGCAAAGGGTACTGCTACAGTACTTTCTGCTGTTTTAACGGATATGACAAAATCTGGTACATTATCTGCTGCGGCTAGTGAAGCTAAAGCAGCTATTGAGAATCTTACTAGCAATCTTGACAAGCTTGCTGATGATAGCTCAGAGGTAACAGCTGCTGACGTAATTGCATTGCAGGCTGTTACAGCTCTTGTTAATCAAATAGCTTCTAGTGCGACAATAGATGAGACGAGCGGAACAATAACAAAAGTAGATATATCAACAGATGACAATATAGAAATTGTTTCATCTGCTCTTGATACCGTAACTGTAATACAGGCAGTAAATCCTGCATCAATTATTACAGCTGATGATTTTGAAACACTTATCAAGGCTATAACCAAAAATGAATCATCTAGAGATCTTCATAATATAGATACTAAGTGGGCAGAATCGATAAGAAGCTTCTATTCAATTTATACAAAGCTTTTTGGAGACTCTGGAATAAGCAAGAACAAGGTATCTGTAATGTCACTTTATAGCGGTGCAACAGATTTGTATATCGGTCTCAATGGGGACGATAGATTAAGTGGCCAGGTTGCTGATGTTGATAGAATCCTTCAATATGCGATTTCTGCATTGTTCTCAAAGGCAGAGTATATATATAGTGAAAAAGCTAAAGAGGTATTTAATGGTGAATATCCTCAAACTCTAGCAGCATTTATTGATAATGTTGTTGAAAAGAATCCATGGATTGATGATTCAGAAATAGAAGTAACAGACTTTAATGATGAATTAGGTTTTAAATATAAAGATGATAAGGATTATAAGACTTTGGTAAATGAAATCTTGAAAGAGCTGGTTTCTA
>CAVHSB010000039.1:0-3298 GCA_963638635.1 Flexilinea sp. | reverse complement strand
GTTATGTAGTTTTGTTGAGCTGGATAACATTAAGAGCAAGATCAATCAAATTCCAGATTTCCTTAACACAGGCCTTGATTACGAATGGAAATAAAAGGAGAGGAAAATATGAAAAAGTTATTAATATGTTTTTTGATTGCTCTTTGTTCTGTTTCTTCTCTTTTTGCAGAAGATGATAAGATTGCAATAATCAATCCTGCTGAAAATGCGATGTATAGCGCACTTTTAAAGCCATACTCACCGACAAGCCCCAGAAGACTTGCTATGGGTAATGCAGGTCTTGCTGTAGCAAACGGCTCAGATAGCCTATACTACAACCCAGCAGGACTTGCAGAGAAGCGATTGGTTATAGCGCTTCCTTCAGTTGCATTTACTGTTTATCATCCATATGGTCTCTTGAAAAATGGCGTAGTTGATGATCTTAAGTCCTTTGATGCTAACGATAGCGAGAAGTTAACTCAATTGGTATTTGATCTTAAGAAGGCTCTTGGCAACAACTATACAAAGGTAATGGATATGGATGCTTCTACTGGCTTCACAGCTGGTGGTTTTGGCCTTATGATCAACGTTAAGGATACAGTTCATTCTTACAGAATCACATCCTCAGATGGTGGTATATTTGATCAATTGAATGCATCTATTACTATTGGATATGGCCATAGAATCAACATTGCAACCAAGTTCTCTATCGATATCGGAGCTGCTGTTAAGTTTAATTACTTAGCATTCTCAAAGGGTATCGCATTAACAGATATTCTCGATAAGGACAAGCTCAATGATCCAATGAATAAGATCGTTAAGACTCTTCCTGTTATGGCTGGCTTCTCTGTTCCATTTGATATTGGCGTAAACATCAATCTACCATTAAACTTCAAGCTTGGCGTAGTTGCTAAGAATATCAATGGAAAGATGTACATGCATTCATTTGAGAACTATGAGTCAGCACTTAAGAATCCTCTTGGATCTTCAAGCAACTCAAATAAGTTTGAATATAATACAGACTTCTCACTTGATGCGGGCTTTGCTTGGTCCTGGAAGAATAGTTTCTTCGCACCAACAATAGCTGTAGATGTTGTTGATACTATAGGTCTATTTAAGAATTCCTTCAACATGAGAAACTTCATCTATCATCTTAATGCTGGTGCAGAGTTCAGAGTCCTAAGCTTCCTTGATTTAAGAGGTGGCTTTAACCAAGGCTATTGGACACTTGGTGCCGGACTTGATCTATGGGCTATCAAGATGGATGTAGCTTATTTCTGGGAAGAACTTGGCTCTACTGCAGGAGCTAACTCTACAGATGGTCTTTCAATCAAATTCAACATCGGATTGGATAGATAATCGTTCATTGGCCCTCTTCGGAGGGCTATATTTCTGACCTTTTAAGGTTGTAGGATAGATTATATGGATAAAGATGAGAAGAATAAAAAGGATATAAATGAAGATAATTGCTGTGCTTGGAAGCCTGAGGATGGCGTAGTTCTTGAGTGGTGGGGCAGAGCAGAGGGGATTGATGAGTTCATTGTCCTTAAAAGTGATCAATAGAAAAGCCCCGGCGTATTAGTCAGGGCTTTGATGCTTTATTATTATTATATTATTTACTGTACTTAGCGTCTCTTCCAGATGCTGCCATTAGTCTGATAGCACTGATGTTGATGAAGCCCTTACAATCGAGTGGATGATAGCCGCCAGCCTTATCCATTGAACCAAGATCCTGATTGTATAGAGAATACTCTGAGCTGATACCGGCATTGATTACATTGCCTTTGTAGAGTGCTACCTTAGCTTTGCCTGTAACATATTTCTGGCTTTCATTGAAGAGTGCTGTAAGCATTTCAAACTCAGGCGCACCCCAATAGCCATTGTAGATTAGCTCTGCATACTTTGGTGTGAGTGTGTCTCTGAGGTGCATTGCTTCCTTATCCATGCAGATTCCTTCGAGATTGTGGTGTGCCTTCCATAGAATCTCACACCCAGGAGTCTCATAAACGCCTCTTGATTTTATTCCTACAAATCTGTTCTCAACCATATCAACACGGCCGATTGCGTTATCATGACCAACCTTGTTGAGGTATTCCATCATCTTAAGATCACCTGTTACTACAGTTCCATCATTTTCGTTAGTGATCTTAACAGGAATTCCTTTTTCAAAATCAATAGATAGAATAGTCTCGTTCTCTGGTGCATCCTTTGGGCTTACTGTATATGAGAATACATCCTCAGGACATCTCTTAGCAGGATCTTCAAGAATACCAGCCTCATGTGATATATGAATAAGGTTAGCATCCTCACTGTATGGTTTCTTTAGCGATGCCTTTACAGGGATATTGTACTTCTCTGCATAAGCAAGCATATCTGATCTGCCTTCAAACTGACTTAAGAATTCAGAATCCTTCCAAGGACTGATAATCTTTACATCAGGCATGTTCATGTAGTATCCGAACTCGAATCTTACCTGGTCATTGCCTTTACCTGTTGCACCATGAGCAACATACTTTGTTCCTTCCTTCTTTGCTATCTCAATCTGCTTTTTCGCAATGATTGGTCTTGCAATAGAAGTCCCAAGCATGTATGTGCCTTCATATATTGTATTAGCCTTAAGAGAAGGGTAGACATAGCTCTTTACAAGCTCTTCCTTCAAGTCTTCTATATATACCTTGCTTGCACCAGTTGCATAGGCTTTCTCTTCAACTGCCTTGAAGTCCTCATGCTGGCCAACATCTGCAACATAAGCAATGACATCAAATCCTTTATTTGAAAGCCACTTAAGAATTACGGATGTGTCTAGTCCACCAGAATATGCAAGAATGATTTTTTCTTTCATTTTATCTCTCCTAACGTTGTGTATTTTGCATATATATTTAAAAAATACAATAGCATTACGCATAAATATTCAAAAAATAAGCAAAATATGAATTATTATTGAATAAAAACCCCACTAGGGAGGTCCATAGTGGGGATATGCGCCAGCTGACTGCTCAACTAACGACTCGGATCAGTTCCTCTTCTTAGGCAACCTGACTACTCGTCATTTAATATCCTATTTATAGAAATATCATGAAATATTTATAATGTAAATATAATAGTTATACAATTTTTTAGATTTTTCATTTAGGTAAGCAATTAATGTTTTCCATAAGAACTATAAAAAAAGTAATTGAATGCATTTTGAATTGTAGTTAAATTAATCGTATGATTGGTTTTTTTATTAAGAAAGCTTTTTTTGATGGATGGGATAACCTGTTGGGTATCGTCGTTCAGAATCTTATTTATATTGTCTTATTGCTTTGTGCAATTGGAT
>CAVHSB010000038.1:0-15483 GCA_963638635.1 Flexilinea sp. | reverse complement strand
GAGCTTAAGAAGTGATGTCAGTCCAAAATCAAAGTAGATTCTTCCCTTCCATAGCTGGAACTTAGCGCTCTTTATATTTGTCTTCACGTTTATATCTGAAAGCTCAAAGACATTCTCGCTTGTAGTCTTATAGTTTACACTGCCCTCTATCTGGTTGAGTGTCAGAGTGGTCTTAAGGCTCCTTATATTATTCCTGTAGTTATCGTAATATGCATAATCTATATATTCAGTAAGTGCATATTTCTTATCCTTTGTTCTTATTGCTGCAGATGCAGTCATATAGAAAGGATAGAGAAAATCATCTTCCTTATAGTTCTTGCTCTGATACTTTCCTGCAAAGCTTGATGTAAAGTATGTGCCATTGTAGCCAATTGACAGCTCTGCAAGATCCGGCTTATAGCTTCCATCATCCTCCTCTGTGAACTTCCATTGGAAGGTAGATGCAAAGGATCCTAGCTTATATGCTAGGCTAGGCCTTATCGTAGAAGACAATGGAGGCAATACATATGTAAGAGATGGAGTAATCGTACCGGCCCTCTTCATATCGAAGCTCTTTGAGAATGCTATTGAGTGAGTTGTGATAGTATCCTTATCCCAAGCTGGTGAGAACTCTGTAGTAGTCTCTGAAACATCGCTCTTCGTGCTATCTATAACGCTGTATTCCTTTGTTACGACTTTTTTCAGAAGCTTAGTGCTTATTGAATACTTGAGGCCAAGATATGGAATCTCTGCAACGATATCATCACTCGCAGCTGTAGTAGATACCTCCTTATAGGAGATTGTATCTGTGCTGCTGTATGTATCTGTCTTTTCGTAGTTATATGTAGGTGAAACAGAGCTTGTCAATTTGAATATAGAGGATAGCGTAAGCTCATAAGTGAACTTCGAGCTTGATGCAGATGTCAGCTTCTTGCTCTTAAGAGTTCCATAGTCATAATCATAGTAGTTATTGAGGTTCTCGCTGAGCGTATATTTAAGCGCTGTTGAATATTTATCATCCAGCTTTGATGATGAGGTGGAATCCTTTATCTCATATAGTGATTTGAGAAGAGGATCTGTAAGGATATGAACCTCACTCTCCTTATCATCCTCATTCTTCTTAACCTCCTCCGTCTCTATTATCTTTCCTGAGGTTGAGAAGATTGCACCGCTTACAGTGAGGCCAAGTACAGGAAGCTCAAGATAATCACGCTGATAGCTATATTGATTGGCATTTGCTGTACTGTTTCTATATGCTTGGGAGTCCCATGTAAGCTGCTCCCTTATTCTGAATGCAGATAGAGATAAGGAAGATAGATATGTGCTTCTGTATTTGCTTGGCAGTGAATAAGATAGAGTCATTCCTCTAGTGAGCGTTGAAATCTCGCTTGAATAGGTAGTCGGGAACTCAGGATTCTGCATCAGAATTGGATCAATAGAGAAGCCAGAAAGCCTATTTGCGAAATCAATCATTGCTCTGTTGTCGCTATATGCACTGTAGTCAGCATTAAGCGTCAGGCCATAATCACTGTACTTCAAAGAGCTTACCGAAAAGTATCTTAGCCTTCCCCGGTTCTTATATAGCTCATTTGCAGCAGCTAAGGCACTGTAGGTCTTTATAGTGAGCTTCTTGCTGAAAAGATTTATCTCACTATCTACTCCTGCGAGAAGCGCGCCCTTCTTAAATGATGCAGATGATGTATTACCGCTATATACATCTCCCATGATAGAAATGTAGGACTCGCTCTTTCTTGCCCAGCTTTCTATCTTTGATAGATCCTTATCTTCAACCTTGTCATAATAGAAGCCACTAGGAAGCTCTCCAGTGCTATCCTCTCCGCTTTTGAGTATAGCAGAGAAGGATGAGCTCTTTTCCTGCTCCTTTAGATTCCTATTGGTACCGAGTATATCGAAGGTAGTATTCAAAAAGGCACCGCGCGCTGAGTCAAAGCCAAATGATGGATTGCCTGTTATCCTAGATCCCGGGAAAAAGAAGAAAGGAAGATAGAGAATGGGAACCCTGCCAATTTTGAGATATGCATTTGAGATGAACATATCTCCACCGGAGAGCATCGCAATCTCCTTAGCTGTAAGGGAGGAGTGCCGATGCTTTGGATTACTTGATATATATCCATTCTCATATACGATTCCATTATCTGGAAGATATACAAGCTTCTCGCCTTGAGTATAGAAGGTTACATCATTGTTCTCGCTGTTCTTTCTGTTTGAGCTAGTAGTTGCATCTGTGACGATTATCTTAGCACTCTTCCAGAAGAGCGTTACGATATCTGCTGTTATCTCATTGAGAGATGCATTCTTATCCTTATCCTTGAAGGAAACATTATCCAATGCCGTTATTCTCTCATTATCGCCATCTATTATAAGAGTATCAGCTGTAAGCTCCTTTTCACCACCATCTCCTGTCTTGAATACTATCGATACATTACCTCTCAATACTATGACATCTCCATCCTTTGAGAGTGTATCGCTGTTTACGATATCAAGCTTATATTGGCTTTCCCTGCTAGTCTCTTCAAAGCTATATTCATCAAGCCCTTCATAGCTATAGAGAGCGCTTCTCATCTCTTCCTCTTCATTGATTTCAAGGCCTCTCATTATAGACATATTCTCTAGCATCTGCTTATCTGCAAAGTAGATATCAGATGAAGAGATTGCCAACAAGGAAGGCACAATGAAAAGAAGAATGAGGATGAATGATATTAAGCGCTTTCTCATTTATTCTTAAGGTATCGTTTCAGGTAATAACCTGTGTAGCTCTCTTTGACAGCTGAAACATCCTCTGGAGTTCCCTCTGCTATTACTCTGCCGCCGCCATCTCCTCCCTCAGGGCCAAGATCGACTATATAATCTGCACATTTTATGACATCCAGATTATGCTCAATGAGAATAACTGTATTACCCTCTTCTACTAGTCTATCCAATACCTCTAGAAGCTTCTTAACATCCAGAAAATGAAGACCTGTTGTAGGCTCATCGAGAACATAGAGAGTCTTTCCTGTCTGCACCTTACTAAGCTCTAGCGCAAGCTTCACTCTCTGCGCCTCTCCTCCTGAGAGTGTAAGCGCACTCTGTCCAAGCCTTACATAATCAAGACCGACATCCATAAGCGTCTGAAGCTTTCTCATGATCTTAGGCTGTGCCTTAAAGAAGTCATAGGCTTCCTTTACTGTCATATCAAGAACTTCAGATATGTTCTTTCCTTTATATGTTACAGCTAAGGTCTCCTTATTGTATCTTCTGCCCTCGCATACATCACACTTGACATATACATCAGGAAGGAAGTGCATCTCTATTTTCAGCGTTCCATCGCCAGAGCAATTCTCACATCTGCCTCCAGGCACATTGAAAGAGAATCTTCCAGATGTAAAGCCTCTGGCCTTAGATTCTGGCATCTGCGCAAAAAGCTCCCTTATCGGAGTAAACAAATCCACATAGGTTGCAGGATTTGATCTTGGAGTTCTTCCAATAGGCGATTGATCTATGTTTATGATCTTATCTATATGCTCAGTACCAGTTAAGCTCTTGAAGCCTGCAAATACATCTCTCTTTCTATTTACCCTTCGCTCTACAGCTGGAAGGAATACCTCATTGAGGAATGTAGACTTTCCTGATCCAGATACTCCCGTAATAACGGTAAAGGCCCCAAGTGGGATTGATACATCAATATCCTTAAGATTGTTCTTTCTGCAGCCCTTTATATCTATAGAGTAGCCATTGCCTCTTCTTCTTTTTCGGGGAACAGGAATTTCTAGAGCTCCAGATAGGAATCTGCCAGTAATAGACTCCGGATTCTTCTCAATATCCTCAGGCTTTCCCTGTGCTATTACTCTGCCTCCGAGCTCTCCGGCTCCAGGTCCTATATCTACAACATAATCAGCTTCTCTTATAGTGTCCTCATCATGCTCAACTACAAGAACTGTGTTACCAAGATCTCTGAGGTTCTTGAGAGTATCTATAAGCTTTTGATTGTCTCTTTGATGAAGACCAATGGATGGCTCATCTAGAACATATAATACACCAGAGAGAGCAGATCCTATCTGGGTTGCAAGCCTTATCCGCTGAGCCTCTCCCCCTGAAAGAGTTGCAGCAGATCTATATAGAGTAAGATAACCAAGTCCTACATTCTTCAGGAATTGAAGCCTGCTGTTTATCTCCTTCAGAATAAGAGCAGCAATATCTTCCTCTGTCTTAGTAAGGTCAAGCTTTCTGAAAAACTCAAGTGAGGCATCAACGGACAGTCTAGTGACATCCATTATGCTCTTTCCTCCAACATAAACAGAGAGAGCTTCCTTTCTCAGTCGGTTTCCATGGCATTTCGGACACTCAAACTCACTCTTAAAGCTCTCTATCCATGCTCTTATATATATGCTTGATGAGGTCTTGAGTCTTCTTTCAAGCTCTGGGATTATGCCCTCAGTCTTCTCATTAATCTTAAAGCTCTCACCCTTTTTGTTCTTATATGTATAGGCTAGGGATGAATCTGTTCCATATAACAGAGCCTGAACTAAATCATTATTAAGCTTCTCAATAGGAGTTGATAGCTTCTCTCCAAATACCTTATACAGCGCTTCTATCTCGCTTCTATAGTAGTTTGAATCTGGCTTATGCGTCTTTATAGCGCCATCATTATATGATAGAGACCTATCTGGAATAATCTTATCAGGATCGAAGTAGGAGGTTGAGCCAAGTCCATTGCACTCAGGACAAGCTCCAAATGGCGAATTGAATGAAAACAGCCTTGGCTCTATCTCTGCTATAGCAATCCCACAATCAGGGCAGCTGTTCTTCTGGCTATAGACCTCAATTATCCCATCATCCACATATTCCACCTCAACTAAGCCTGATGATAGCTCAGAAGCTCTTTCTATTGCCTCGCTTATTCTTGTTCTAGCGCCTTTATCATTTTTTACTCTATCGACAAGCACAGATACATTGTGCTTGATATTCTTCTCAAGCTTCGGAATGCCCTCTTCTAGGTTATAAATTACTCCATCTATCCTAGCTCTGAGATAGCCAAGTGAGAGTGCATCCTCAAGTACATTCCTGTATTCGCCCTTCTTTCCCCTTGCAATAGGTGCAAAGATCATCATTCTCTCGCCATCTTTGTGAGAGAATATTATTGAGACAATCTGGTCTACAGACATCTCGGTTATCTCCTTGCCGCACTTTGGGCAATGAGGGTGGCCTATACGAGCCCACAATAGCCTGTAGTAGTCATATATCTCAGTAACAGTTCCGACTGTAGATCTTGGATTTCTGTTTGTTGATTTCTGCTCAATGGCAATAGCTGGGCTTAAGCCATCAATTGAATCAACATCTGGCTTCTCCATACGTCCAAGAAACATCCTTGCATAGCTTGAGAGAGATTCCATATATCTTCTCTGCCCCTCTGCAAAGATTGTATCAAACGCAAGTGAGCTCTTTCCCGATCCAGATAGTCCCGAAATCACAACAAGGCTATCCTTCGGTAGGGTTATATCTATATTCTTGAGGTTATGCTCTCTAGCACCTCTTACTACTATCTCATTATTCATTTATTGCCTTCAAAAGCTCTTCTTCAGCATTGTCTTCTGTTACTTCCTTATAAAGCTTTCCTTTCTTATAAAGAAATACCTTTGTACCAAATCCAGTTACAGCGAAGTCTGCCCCCTTTGCCTCTCCCGGCCCATTTACCTGACAGCCCATCACAGCAACAGTCAGAGGCTTATCGAGCATGCTGAGCTTATCTTCGATCTTTGAGAGAAAGCCCTGGGAGTCAAAGGAATGACGTCCGCACCTTGGACATGCAACTATCTTTACGCCGCTCTTTCTCAAGCCTAGCGTTCTGAGTATCTCAACGCCGCATTTGACCTCATCCTCTATTGATCCATTTATAGATACTCTCATAGTATCTCCAATGCCATCAGCTAAAAGGTTTCCAAGTGCCCATGTAGTTCTCACAGCACTAGATATCACAGATCCGGCCTCAGTCACACCCAGATGCATTGGATAAGGACTTCTTTCATGAAAGAGCCGAGCTGCCTTCATTGTAGTCTCTACATCACTGCTTTTGAGGCTGACTACAATGTTATCAAAGCTCCAGCTCTCAAAGTCGTTTATATACTCAAGCGCGCTATTGACCATTACTTCATAGCCTTTAAGGCTTCCATCATTCTTTGGAAGTGATCCTGTATTAAGCCCTATTCTTATAGCTGCAGCATGGTCCTTTGCTGCGTTAACGACCTCATGAGTCTTCCACTTAACTCCTATATTGCCCGGATTGATTCTGACCTTATCTGCCCCGCACTCCAATGCCAGAAGCGCCATATGATAATCAAAGTGGATATCAGCTACAACAGGCATAATGCTGCGCTTGCATATCTCCTTGAATACTGGAGCGTCATCCTTTGATACAAAAGAGAATCTTATAAGATCACATCCCATCATTGATAGCTTATTTATTCTCTCTATGATGATACCTGGATCTGCACCTGCTATCTTATCATCATACATCGTCTGTATTGAAACAGGAGATGAGCCACCTATTGTTATATCTCTGACTTTTGCAACCTTCTCGCTAAACATCTTCAGGCCCTATACATCTCTATTATTGAATCATCTCCAGCCTTAACGAGCATAGGCTCTCCTGGGAGATAGAGAACAAACTCATCCTCTTTAAGCGTCATAAGAGCAATAGTTTCTCTGCTATCCTTATTCTCTCTCCATGAGGTAGCAGCACTGAGAGTACCTTCCTTGACTACGAATAAGGTAGAAGAGGCTTTATCTTCTACAAAGCCATAATATACAGGTAGCTCTAGCTTGTTTTTGAGACCTCTCAGATTTTCATCAAGAGGATAATATCTTTCAAGATTCTCTAATTTATCTTTCAGCATAGGAGAAAGTATAACAGAAACCTTGATTATATTCGAGATATCGACATTCCACTCATCCTGGTCAATGTCTCTCTTAGCTCCCTTATTACTACATTGTTGCCATCGCTATCCTCTGTGATTGCTATTCTCTCCCCTTTAGAGCCAATTGAGATATGTAAATCATCAAGCTTAGAGATTATCAAATCAAGTGCGAAGGTCTCAAAGAATAGATCAACATTGCTTACATTCTTTCCTTTGATTATCTCAAGGCCAGCATCAAAGATGACATAGTCTTTGCCCCGCTCCTTGACAGATAGCTCAAGCTTATACTCATAGAAGGAGACCATATCATCAAAGTTTAAGGTCTTTATAGTGATCATGCTCAGTGTCATACTACCATTCTACTTGTACTTTCGTGAGTAAACAACAATTTGACACACTACTCTCTTTGTGCAATATATAAAATCGGAGGAATGAGATGAAGAAAATATTGATTCTCTCAATTATAGCTCTTATTGCTGTCACAGCATGTGCAACAAAAGAGAAGGCATCTTCAGTTTATGATTACACTGAAGAAGACATTCTGATCGATGCAGGAGATCACAAGATTCCAGCTACTCTTACACTGCCAGTAGTAAAAGACGGAGTTAAGGTTCCAGCTGTAGTTATGTGCCATGGAAATGGTTCAACAAGACATGAGGCTGGCAATGCTTATGACTATACTGCTCCAGAGCTTGCTAAGGCAGGAATAGCCTCTATCAGATTTGATTACATCGGAAATGGTGATTCAACTGAAGACTATATCGACTACACACATGATAAGGGAGCAGAGGATGCATCTAAGTGCAGAGAATATCTAGCAGCACTCTCAAGCGTAGATGCAGGCAGAATCGGCATCATGGGATGGAGCCAGGGCGGAAGAGTCGCTTTGCTTGCAGCAGCTAGAGATGAGAACTTCAAGTCTGTTGTAACCTGGGCTGGCGCCTATGGCGTTAAGGACAGCGACAAAGAGGAATATGAGATTGCTCTCAAGGATGGCTACTATGAAGTAACATATAACTGGAGAGATTCTCTAAAGCAGTCACCAGCATATTATGAATGCTCAATGAACATCGATTATGATAAAGAAGCTGCAGCTATCAAGGTTCCATATCTTCTAATCCAGGGCACAAATGATACATCTGTAGTTCCTGAGACAGCAGAAAAGGTATATGAAGCTCTAAAGAACACAGCTAAGAAGGCTATCTATTGGCTTGAAGGCGGTCAGCATACATTCGGAGTATTCACTCCTGGTGATACTTCCCTAGAGACTATCACAGGTGAAACAGTTAAGTGGTTCACTGAAACTCTCTAAAGAATAAAGCAAGTGCTACTGAGTCTTAAGCTTGGTAGCACTTTTCATTTCAATTCAATCCTTTAAATATCACGGAATCAAATACAAAAGATATGCACTATCATCAGCATCTGGGCTTTGTGCATTATCTGACCAATCAGAAATGACAGCTTCATAGAATTCAGATGCAGTCTGTCTCTCTGGAACTGTCTTCAGATAGCCTGGAACAATCGCTATCTGATCATATGCTTCTATTCCGTTATCTTCTGCTGCAGTGAAGAATGGCACAATGAGCTCTGTTGTCTTTACTGATGAATGCACCCACCCCAAATGTGATAGGATCTCAGCTGTAAATGCACCATGGTTCTCTTCATATCCATCTTCTGTCTCTATTGTAACCTCAGAGCTCTCCTCTTCTGATGCTGATGAGCTTATAACCGCAATATTGACAGCATGATCATAGTCACTCTCATCAATGAATTCAGAAAGGCCTAGTGATGCATAGCCGGAGTGGCATGCGTCTAATATAAGCACAGAATCACACTTCAAAAATGATAGATAAACATATAGCTCGAGCATCTCTAAGCTTCCAGAGGATGCGAATATATCATCTGCGCTTATAGCAGTGCTTAGAATGCCTGTTGCATAGGAGTCCTCACTTGCCTCCATTCTATCATAGACTTCCATTATCGTATCTGAATCGACATCCAGTCTGCATAGCTCTTCTAGAACTCTATCAGTTATATAGCAGCTCTCATTTTCAAGCACAATGCTCTTATCAAATTCAGTAAGCTTACCCTCTTCTATAAAGGATGTGAGAAGCTTATCCATATCATCATAGGTAAATGCATTGAACTCTCCTCCATGTCCTGAGAAATAGATTATCAGCAAATCATCAGAAGCTAGGTCTTCTGCTCTCAAGACCTCATTCAATATATTCTCACTTGTTGGATATAGATAGGTATCCTTTATATCAAAATACCTGATATCAACAGTCTCTCCATCCTTGGTCTTTATAGCCTCTACCTTATCGATAAGCTTATCAACCTTATCCATATCCCTTATAGAATCTCTTACTACAATAGAGCCATCATCTCTTTCAAACTCATAATAGCCATATGAATTCTTACTTACCTTGCTATAAGCCTTTCTTACTGACTTCAATAGCTTCTCATAATTCTTATCAGCCTTAATCACTGTCTCGATAATGTAATCTGCATCCCCTTCCTGAACCATCACTACAGGCTCGAATTCTACGCCTTTTGCTTCCATTATGGAGCCAAAGGCAGAGGCCATCTCATATGCATCATTCAAGGTGCCATCGAGTGAGAGACTCTCATCATCTGAATTCTTATAGTCTATTCCAATTGAAATCATCCTGACCTTGCCAGGTGCAGAGCTCAGATTGAAGGATAACAGCAATAGTATGAAGATGAAATAAAAACGCTTAACCATATTAATCAAAAAAAGCTCCAGGAGCTATCCTAGAGCCTATCATAAATGATTCTTCTATTAACCTAAGAGAAGAAGTGAGAATACAAGTGTGAAAAGAGCAACTGTCTCTACAATACCGATAACGATGAAGTAGTTAGCTGTTCCTTTGCCAGTCTCGCCAAGAGCGTCAGAGCTTGAAGCTGCTACTCTGCCCTGCATATAAGCAGAAAGTCCGATTGCGCTGCCTGCTAAGAGACCAACAAATAGACAAAGAACAGGATTTGCACCGCCATTATAAGCAGAGCGGATGAAGTTCATCAAAAGGAATCCGTAAATTGTCTGAGTAAGAGGTGCACCAGCAAAGCCTACTAGGATGAATGGAACTGGCTTGCCAGAAGCATAACACTTCTTCCAAGCGCCAACAGCAGAAAGAGCTGCAATTCCAGCACCTACACATGAACCAAGTGCAGATAGACAAAGTGCACAAGCCATTCCAACAAAAGCAATACTATTCATATAATAACTCCTTAGTTATTTTTTACTTATCATTTCCATCAGCTATTCTACATCTGAATGGATCATAATTGTATCCAGACCACTCCATTCCGAGCTGGTTGGAGAATTCGAGAAGGTTCAGTCTGACACCATGAACCACAACAGATAGAAGACCCATTACAAGGTTGATTGTATGTCCAAGCACTACAATAAGAATGCCTGCTGGGAGCATATAGCCATGCATTAGGCCAGATGCCATATCATTAAACGACTGAGCAATAGCTACGGAAGCCATTCCAACAGCGAACAAGCGGATATAGCTCATTATATTCGAGAAGCAGGAAATAGTATTTAGAAAGTCTGTAAAAGCCCCGCCAAGTGAGGTCTTGATGCCCTTTCCTATATTCATTCCTGGCTCAAATGCACCAAATAGACAAACAAGCACAAAGCCAATTGCCACACCGCATACTACAAGATTGAAAGGAATTGCCTCGCCTATTACAAGGTATAGAACAAGCATGTATAGAACAAGATAATCCATCATCCATCCTATATCTGCCAAAAAGCCAAGATTCCTTGCCTTTATCTTGTGTATTATGTTTATGACGCATGCAAGCACCAATTGCACAGATCCAATCATGAAGCAGAACTTCATAACCATATTCTGTGAATATGATGAATCAACTCCAAAAAGCTCTGGGAAGTTTGAGATAACTGGTATTACAAGCTTCTGCAGAAATGGGAAGGCGGTAAGAATCTTCTCAGATCCAAACCATGTACCTGTCACAGAGCCCCATATGATCGTTGCTATGCTCATTACATAAAGAAGAAGATTGGCATCACTTGCCCTCTTGCTCTTTATATTCATCCCTATCGCTGCTAGGAGGAATATGAAGCCATATCCTGCGTCTCCTATGATCATTGCAAAGAAAAGAGCAAAGAAGCATAGGAAAGGAAGAGATGTATCATACTCATTGTAGCCAGGTATTGTACCAAGCATATCAAAGAGAGGCTTGATTATCCTTACAAAGCCCTTATATTTTACCTTTGTAGGAGGAGCATCCTCTTCACTTGGATCATCCATAATATATGCATAGTGATTAGACTCACAATATGCTTTGAACTTATCACTATCCTCTGCTGGAATATAGCCAGATAGATATATGATCTCATCATCGCTATGCACTGTGCCATAAGCACGTTCAAAGATGATCTCTTCCTCTTTTACATCTATTCGCATCTTATATGCATCAATATATGCACTTGAGGCTACGAATTGAGATGCAATGTCCTTCAGCCTGTTCTCATCGATGACAATCTCAGCTTCAATCTCTGCAAGGCTTTTCTTAGGTAGCTCAAAGTATTGAGCACCAGCATCGAGTGGGAGCACATCACCAGAGAAGGTCATAATAGCATTAAGCTTGCCACTGTATGCGACCTTGATGAATGCAACATCCTCTCTCTTTCTGAGCTTATTGAGCTCCTTGCCTCCGATTGTATAGAGCCTGATGTCTATATCATTCTTCTTTAATTCTGCAATAGCTTCTGGATTGAAATCGCCAAATGGAAGAAGCCTATCTCTCTCATTCCTCAGAGCAACAAGCTCATCGTTTATAGCCTGCTCTTCTCTAAGCGCAGCAGTAAGAGAGCTATTAAGTTTCTCAAACTCCTCATCGCTTAAATCCAGCTGCTTGACGCCCTTAGCGCTCTTTCCAGCTCTTTCCTCTATCTGAAGAAGCACAGATGAATATTCTCCCCTGTTCCTTGAAAGGCTATCTACGCTCTCAGAGTGGGAAATCATATCCTCTATATGCATGAGACCAAGCTTTCTCAAGGATAGCAATAGAGATTGTTTATATCTGCTTTCGGTAAAGACAGTAACCTTCTTCATCCTATCTATCATCAGCTTACCCTCACAAGCTTCTTCTTTGCGATCTTGCCTCTTACAACAGCAGCTGTCTGCTGATCCTGGAGGTAAATACCAATACGTCTTATGTTCTCTTTGGTCTCAGGAATCTTAACCTTCTCAAAGAGGTTTACACGCTGACTCGTTGTCCTAAGCTCCTTTGCAAGCAGATTGATTCGCTCCTCGAGCACTGAGACAAGCGCATCATACTTTGCTATGTCTCTAAGTGCGAATATAGCTCTATCAACCCATAGAGGATACTCACGCAAATCGTATTTTATATCCTCAAACAAAAGCTCCTCAAACACAGGAACAACAACTCCTGCGATGTTTCCCTTTGAAAGTCTTATTTCCTTTACTTTGACAAGATGACCAATGGAACGCTCCTCAGAAAATGAAGCATTCTCGCCATAAACAGCTATCCAGCTGTCAATATCGCTGATTGCCTTTCTCTGCTCTTTCTTAAGCTCAATTATCTCAGCCTCACTCTGTCGTATTATGACCTGGAGCTGCTGCTTCTTGAGCTGCAGAGTCGGCAGATATCGCGTATATTGCTTTAGCGAGTCCTTCTGCTTCTTCTGTTCGTTCTTCGTCAGCTTTACTGCCACTCTTACCTCTCCTTTGGCCAGTACCTTTCAATAAGATCTGACTTCAATAGAGTCTCATTAGGCTCAAAGCACTCTGCAAGGATCTTCCATCCAAGGTCAAGCGCCTCTTCGAGAGGAATGTTTACAGAGAGATCCATAAGCTTTGACTCAAATAGAGCACCATACTTCAATAGCTTCTCATCCCAGTCGCTCATCATGAAGCCCATGCTCTTCTTCTCAAGTGAGTCCTTGTAAGCTGAGTAGAGCTTGATCATACAGTCCATAAGTGCTCTATGGTCATCTCTGGTATCCTTGTTTACGTTCTGCTTAAGACGGGATAGAGATCCAAAAGGCTCAATATGTCCATTCTTCAGATAGTATTGGCCCTCTGTGATATATCCTGTGTTATCTGGAACAGGGTGTGTGACATCATCGCCTGGCATAGTAGTAACAGCAAGAATAGTAACAGAGCCTGCACCCTCGAAATCTACAGCCTTCTCATAGCGTGATGCGAGCTGAGAATACAGATCTCCAGGATAGCCTCTATTAGAAGGAACCTGTTCCATTGTGATAGCTGTCTCTTTAAGGGAATCAGCGAAGTTTGTCATATCAGTAAGAAGAACAAGCACCTTCTTTCCGTCTAGTGCGAACTTCTCTGCAACAGCAAGTGACATATCAGGAACAAGAGTACACTCAACTGTTGGGTCAGATGCTGTATGAATGAACATGACTGTTCTTGAAAGAGCTCCAGATTTAGCAAGAGTATCCTTGAAGAAAAGATAGTCATCATATTTAAGCCCCATACCGCCAAGTACTATTACATCAACCTCAGCCTGCATGGCAATACGTGCAAGAAGCGCGTTGTATGGCTCACCGGATATTGAGAATATAGGAAGCTTCTGAGACTCTACGAGTGTATTGAATACATCAATCATAGGAATACCTGTTCTGATCATGTTCTTCGCAACAATACGCTTAGATGGGTTTACTGATGGACCACCGATATCTACAAGATTATCTTCAAGCTCCGGACCATTATCTCTAGGCTTTCCGGCACCATCAAATACACGGCCGAGAAGATCATCTGAGTAGCTGACTCTCATTGGATAGCCTAGGAATCTTACGCTGTCTCCAGTACTTACGCCCATAGCGCCTGCAAATACCTGGAGTGATACTAAATCATTATCAAGCTTTATGACGTTTGCATAGCTCTTGCCAGTGCTGGTGGTTATCTCAGCAAGATCTGAGTTCCTGACCCCTTCTGCCTTGACTGTTATAACGTTGCCGACAATTGATTCTATTTTTGTATATACCTTCTGCATATTACTTCACCACCTTGGATGTGAAGAAATCAGATACAGCCTTAAGACCTATCTTATAGTCCTCACTTCCCTCTGCTTTGCCATTCCAATCGAGGAAGAGCTGTCTAAGCTGATTAAAGAATGTTCTGGCCTCTTTCTTATCGCCTAGCTCGAAATCAGCCTTGAGTATGCTCTCTAAAACAGAGAACACCTCCTTCTGCCTAGAAACGCTTACTGTTGCATCTACTGGGTCAAATGAGTTCTGCTGCAGATATACATAGTCAACGAAGTCACCCTTCTGATATACAATGTAATCCTCAAGGCTTGTGCCTTCCTCACCTACAACCTTCATCATCTGAGCAATCTCATTGCCTCTTCTTACATAGCTATAGACATTCTGAACTCTGTCCTTCTCTATGATTCCGCTGTAGTTTGACCATGAATCCAATGGATCGATTGCAGGATACTTTCTTGCATCAGATCTTTCTCTTGAAAGTCCGTGGAAAGCACCGACTACCTTAAGCGTTGCCTGAGTAACAGGCTCCTCGAAGTTGCCGCCTGCAGGAGATACTGTACCACCGATTGTTACTGTGCCAATAGATCCGTCTCTGAGCCTAACCTTACCAGCTCTTTCATAGAATTCAGCAATTCTTGATTCAAGATAAGCAGGGAATGCCTCATCACCAGGGATTTCCTCAAGTCTTCCAGACATCTCTCTCATAGCCTGAGCCCAACGAGATGTAGAATCTGCAAGAAGAAGAACATCAAGCCCCATGTTTCTATAGTACTCAGCCATTGTAACAGCTGTATATACAGATGCCTCACGCGCAGCAACAGGCATACTTGATGTGTTGCATATTACTATAGTTCTCTCCATAAGAGATCTTCCAGTTTTAGGGTCTACCAGCTCTGGATATTCCTTAAGAATCTCTACTACCTCACCTGCACGCTCTCCGCATGCTGCAATAATTACAACATCAACGTCTGCGTTCTTGCTTGTAAGATGCTGAAGCACAGTCTTACCAGCACCGAATGGTCCAGGTATACAATAGGTACCGCCCTTAGCTACTGGTAAGAAAGTATCTATAAGCCTGATCTGCGTTACCATAGGATCACTTGGTCTCAGCCTCTCTTCATAGCACTTGATAGGCATCTTAACTGGCTGCTTAATGATCATTGAGAGCTCTTTCACCTCTCCCTTGTCATTTTCGATTACAGCGATTGTATCCTTTGCATGATATACACCCTTAGCCTTGATGGACTTAACTCTCCATTCTCCAAGCAAAAGGAAAGGAACCATAATCTTATGGCTGAATATGCCCTCTGGAACAGAACCTATTGAAGAGCCTGCTACAACTCTCTCTCCTACCTTTGCAGATGGAGTAAATTCCCACTCCTTATTCGGAATAGGATCTAGATATACACCGCGCTGTAGAAAAAATCCGCACTTCTCTGCCAGATCCGGCAATGGATTCTGAAGTCCGTCAAACACCTGGGTCAATAGTCCTGGTCCAAGCTCTACAGATAGAAGATCACCTGTGAACTCTATCTTATCACCAACAGCGATGCCATTAGT
>CAVHSB010000037.1:0-15718 GCA_963638635.1 Flexilinea sp. | reverse complement strand
GAACAACATGCTGGATATGATTTACCTATGCTGCTCTAATCTTGTAATCCCTCTCCCTGGAAGATCTTACAATCAGAAGGATATTGCTTGATGATGCTTGTTTTACCCACTGATATACCCGAAGAGCCAAAATATGATTGCATAGTTATTTTCTGTAATACAGTTTAAGCGCTGATGGAATCAAATCAAGTGTGAAGGAACGTCCTTCATATGAAACAACCTCTCCATCGCTATGAACAGGAGCTACCATATTTTTGATTTCAATATCAACATGCTGAGCATTTATGTATGTAAAGTTCTCTCTATCTCTTACCTGAGCGCCCTTTAAAAAGCTTAGCACAAGCTGTATTAGGCTGAATCCGAGATAGACTCTATTTGGGAACATGAGATCAAATACGCCATCATCTATTTTAGCAATTGGAGCCATCTTGAAACCACCACCCATTCTTATGCCATTAGCTACAGATATCTGCTGAGTCTTCAAATCAAAGCTCTTACCATCTGCTTTGATATTCACATCATACCCAGCAGGTGGATTAGAGAGGCAATAAAGAAATGCTACAACATATGACAAGAAGCCATTGATGCGCTTATAGGACATTGCTTTGAAGTTGACCATTGGCTCAAAGCCAAAGCCAGTACCATTTAAGAAATATTTCTCAGATCCATTATCTTTATTGAGGCATCTTCCAACATCAATCCCCATAGCCTCTTCGTCTATTATCAGATCTACGGCTTTATATAGTCTTTTTGGTATCTTGGCCATCCAGGCAATATCATTGCCTCTGCCAATAGGAATAATACCCATCCTTATGCCACCATCTCCAGACTTCATTATTCCATTCAATACTTCGTTGACAGTTCCATCGCCGCCAACAGCTATAATGCGCTTAAAGCCATTAGCTATGCCAGCCTCTGTAAGATTCTCTGCATGTCCCTCCTTAAGCGTATAGGCGATTGTACAATTGACCCCTCTCTTCTTGAAATATTGGCCAATCTTCTTTGCTTTTTTCTTACCCTTGCCCTTTGATGCAAGTGGGTTGATTATCAAAAGTACTTCCTCGCCCTTCATTATGACCTCTTTGAATGATTATCAGAAATTATTTCATTTTTAACAACATGTTTTCATGCAATGAATAATGCATATCATGCGCTATTATTATTTATCGATATTTCATATACTCATTTTGCTATGGAAAACGACAATAAAGAAATGATGAAGAAGCTATTGGTTATAGCACTGCCGATAATGCTTCAAAACCTTATATCTACATCTCTTACCTTTGCAGATACTTTGATGATAGGTCAGCTGGGCCAGAATGAGCTTGCAGCTGTAGGTATCACAACTCAGGTATATTTCCTCATTTCTCTGTTTTTCTTTGGGATATCAAGCGGAACCTCAATATTCCTATCTCAATACTATGGCTCAGGTGAGCATGAGAAGATGAGACGCACTATGGCCTTTGGATTTTCCATCTGCCTTATTGGCGCACTTCTTATGGCTCTATTCTCCTTCTTCTTTCCTGAAGCAATACTCATGTGCTTTACAAAGGATCAAGCAGTTATTGCATTCGGTGTATCTTATCTTAAGATAGTAGCTCCATCTTACTTGTTTGCAGCTGTAAGTGCTGTGCTATCTATTGGCTTCAGAGCTGAAAGCAAGGCCAATATTCCTATGCTTATATCACTCTATTCTCTAACTCAGAATGCTATTGGAAACTATCTGCTGATATTCGGAGTAGGTCCATTTCCTGAAATGAGAGTAGCAGGTGGAGCGCTATCTACAACGCTTGCAAGGATAGTAGAGATGGTACTTCTGCTATATCTAACTTACAGAAAAGGCGGTGAGTGCTTCGCATTCAAAAGAGGCAATGACTTCAAATGGGATAAAGCCTTTTTGCTCTCATTCACTTCAACTAGCCTGCCAGTTCTCTTCAATGAGGTCTTCTGGGCACTTGGAATGACACTATATAAGGTTGCCTTTGCACTTCTTGGAACAGAAGCACTTGCAACCTTCAACATAGTCGATAGCATAGATAACCTATTCTTCATTGCTGTATTAGGAATAGGAAATGGTGCAACTATACTTCTTGGAAACACTCTTGGAGCAGGAAACAAGGAGAAGGCTATACGCTGGGCAAGAAAGCTTATGATCCTATCCTTCTTCACTGGACTAATCATGGGCATAGCAGAGTTTGCTCTCTCCCCTTTCTTCACAACATGGTTCTCAATTAGCGATAGCGTCAGAAGAACATCGATACTATCACTCAAGGCAAGGGGCGTCTCACAGCCATTCAGAGCAATTGCAACTCTTACAGTCATCGGCATTTTGAGAGCTGGTGGAGATACGAAGTTCGCAGCTATATCTGAAATGGCAGGAGTATACCTAGTCGGAGTGCCTATCGCATTCATAGGAGCTGCTGTCCTGAAGCTTCCTCTTGAATATATATACCTTGCTCTAGTGCTTGAAGAGATATCGAAAATCATATTCTCATTTCCTCGAATCGTTTCAAAGAAGTGGGCGCATGTTCTGACAGATAAAGCCCAATAGTGCTATACTCAAGCTATGTCATATCTAATTAAGAATTGTAAGACTGTAATAGATGGCAAGGCTACAAGAAGCGATATCGCTTTTTCGGGAAAATTCATAGAGAATCCAGATAGCAGCAAAGACTATGAAGTGATTGATGGAAGTGAGTCTATAGTAGTTCCTGGCTTCATAGATACTCATATCCATGGCTGTGGTGGCTATGGCACTGAGGATTGCACTCAAGAGTCTATATTGAATATGTCATCAATTCTATGCAAAGCAGGTGTTACAACATTCTTTCCAACTCTCTATACAGATCTTCTTGATAAGATGGAGAGAGGAGAGGATGCAATAGTCGAAGCCTCTGCAAAGACAAAGGGTGCAAAAATTGGCGGAATACACTCTGAGGGACCATTTATATCACCAGACAGAATAGGGGCACAGAATCCACTTGGAAGAAGAAATGCAGATATATCTGTATTTGATAGCTTGCTCTCACATAGCTCTGGAATGCTCAAGGCTATGACAATAGCACCAGAGATTCCAAATGCTGAGATTGTCATAAATGAAGCACTAAAAAACAATGTAGTATTGCTTCAGGGGCACACAAATGCAACATATGAAGAGTCAATAAGGGGAAAGGAGCTTGGAGTCCGTCATGCAACGCACCTCTTTAATGCTATGACAGGACTTCATCATAGAAAACCTGGAGTAGTCGGTGCTGTTCTCTCCTCTGATGATATGACAGCTGAGATAATAGGAGATGGTCTTCATGTTCATCCTGCAGCTCTTAAGGTCTCTCTCAATGCTAAGGGCGCTGATAACATTATCATAATCACAGATTCCCTTAAGCCTACGATGCAGGAGAATGGCCCTTTCTATGCAAATGATGTAGAGGTTGAGATAGCGAATGGATTATGGGTAACCAAGGGAAAGCCAGATTTAATACAAGGCTCTGCACTTACTATGCATAAGGCATTCAAGAATCTATTATTATGGAAAGTAGCACTAGAGGATGCTGTAAAGCTGACTTCTTCAAATGCTGCTAGAATCTACAATCTAGATAGAGTCGGCAGGATCCAAAGCGGATACCTTGCAGACTTAGTCATGCTAAATGAGAAGACATTAGATATAGAAAAAGTAATCATCAATGGAGTTATTAAATAAATGTGGTACGACAATTTAAAGAATAAAAGACTATGGTCTATCTTCAATGAGCTTTCATCTATTCCAAGGGAAAGCGGCAATGAAGAAGGAATAAGAAATTGGCTTTTGAAGTGGGCCTCAGATAATGATATCAAGGCTATAAGCGATAAAACAGGAAATGTAATCATGTATGTTGATGCAACTCCTGGATATGAGAATCTTCCATCTATTGCTCTTCAGGGCCATATGGATATGGTATGCGTAAAAAGAGATGGCTCAAGCCATGATTTCACAAAGGATCCCATTGAGGTAGAGACAGATGGAAGGATTGTCTATGCAAAGGATACCTCTCTTGGTGCTGATAATGGCATAGCTATAGCTTTAGCACTCGATATCTTCTCAGATAAGAATGCTCAGCATGGTCCACTTGAGGGCATATTCACAATAAGCGAAGAGACAGGGCTAACTGGTGCATATGGAATTGAGAAGGAGCTTATACACTCAAGAAGACTTTTAAATCTTGATAGCGAGGCTGAAGGCGTTATCTATAATGGATGCGCTGGCGGCGTTGAAGTGGATGCTACAGAGAAGGCTAAATGGACAGAGGCTGAAGGCGAATGCGTTGAGATAAAAATCACAGGTCTTCTTGGAGGTCACTCTGGCGGAGAGATAGATAAAGGCAGAGCAAATGCTCTTAATCTATATGGAAGGCTTTTGAATAGAATTCCAGCAGGCTACCAGATTGCATCCCTTGATGGAGGCTCAAGACGCAACGTAATTCCATCATCTCTATCCTCTGTCATAGCAGTAAAGGACAAGGAGCTGGTTAAGGGCATTGCAAGGAATCTCCTTGAAGAGGTAAAGAACGAATATAGATATACCGACCCAGACATCTCAATCACAATTGAAGATAGCAGTGCAGTTAAGGCTCTTGATAAAACAGCTAGCGCAAAGCTTGCAGATTTACTATACACATCAAGATATGGAGTATATGAATACTCACCTATCATGAAGGGTGTCGTAGAGACCTCAGACAATCTTGCAATAGTCAAATTAGATGAAGATGAGGTCAGAGTTGTATGGTCAATCAGAAGCAGCATTGAGAGTGCGAAGATGAATCTTGCAAACTCTATCGCAACTCTTGCAGAGAGATTTGGACTCAAGGCTGTTATATCTGGTTCATATCCAGCTTGGCAGCCAAACCCAGATTCTGCATTCACAAAGGAAGTTGCAGAGGCATATGAGAGAATTGAAGGCAAAAAGCCTGTTGTAATCGCAATACATGCAGGGCTAGAGTGTGGAATCATAAATGATAAGATCGAAGGCATGGATTCAATCTCAATTGGTCCTAACCTATATGATGTTCACTCTGTAAATGAGCATATCGAGGTTGCTTCAGCAGAAAGAACAGCAGACTTTGTTAAAGAGATGCTCAAAGAGATCAGATAATGATTAAGATAGCTATAGCCTCATACCAGATAGATCCCGTCAAGTCTGCATTCTGCTTCAGACAGAATGTTATCAACATGGGATACACAGATGCTATTTTAAAGTGTGGGGCTATGCCTGTAGTCATTCCATATATTAAGCCAGAGTATGCAAGGGAAGCTCTTAAAGGCATCTCTGGACTGCTCATCCCAGGTGGCTCAGATATCTCGCCATCGCTATATGGAGAGGAGAACAGCTACTCAAAGGAGCCAGATTTAGCTTTTGATCTATATGAGCTAGCACTATTAAAGGCAGCTGAGGAGCTGAATATTATAACCCTTGGCATATGCAGAGGCGCGCAGCTTATAAACATCTACCACCATGGATCTCTCTATCAGGATATTGAGATGAATACCCAAAGTGCTATCCATAGACGACCAGATAAGCCCTATGAGGGTGTTCATAGCGTAGAGCTAGCTGATGGCTCTTTTCTTCATCCTCTTTTCAAGGAGAGGCTACTTTCTGTCAATTCTCTTCATCATCAGGGAATAAAAGCATTAGGAGATGGCCTTAAAGCATCTGCGATAGCAGAGGATGGTATAATAGAGGCCTTTGAGGGAAATAGAACTATAGCTGTGCAATGGCATCCAGAGGCTATGTTTGATACTATGCACCCAATCTTTTCATACTTCATAAAAGAGGCAGAGAATGAATGATTTCCTGACTCTCAATCTCGGCTCCGATATTATCTACGAGTATGCTGATATATCCTTTGATGAGGTGCTTAAGAGGATAATGGATGAAGAGGATGGCTTTGACTCTATATTCATATATGAATCAAGCCCATTAAAGCTAAGCTATAGCGGCATAGGAAATCTATATAAAGATGCTAAGCACACTGACAAGGTAGTTCTCAAGGAAGGAAAATATCTTTTTAAGCAATTGCCACTACCAGAGAGCGAAGAGGATGCTTTCTCTGCTGCAATTCCTTATCTTGAAGGATGCTCTATTTTGTATATAAGGCTTCTTAAAGAAAGCAAAGCGGAGGCAATTATGCAATTGCTTATTCCCAAATCATTGTAATATAAACATATAAGCATATTATGTATTTTGTGTTAATGCTTTATACTTCCTTGCTTACACATCATTCTATCGTTATACTTAAGCTATTATGCAATGTGAAAAGATTAGTGATACTTACCATATATTGACATTTAAAGATAATTCCAAGCTTCATTTGGTAGGCACTGCTCATGTATCAAAGAACAGCGTTGAAGAAGTTGCAGAGATTATCGAGAAAGAGAATCCAGATAGAGTCTGCATCGAGCTTGACCAATCTAGATACAAGAACAAGAAAGAGAAGACCAATTGGGAAGACACAGATATAAGAAAGGTATTCAAGGAAGGTAAAGGATTCTTTCTTCTTGCAAATACTGCCTTGGCTTCCTTTCAAAAGAGAATGGGTGCTCAAACAGGAGCTAATCCTGGTGATGAGATTCTTGGGGCTGCAAAGCTTGCTGAAGAGAGGAACATACCAGTATCCTTATGCGACAGAGAGATACAGACAACCTTCAAAAGAGCCTGGAGTAAATCAAGCCTTTGGAATAAGTGCAAGCTTCTCGCAACCTTGATATCTGCAGCATTCTCAAAGGAAGAGATAAGCGAGGAGGAGCTTGAAGAGCTTAAGAATGAAGAGACACTAGAGAGTATGCTCAAGGAGGTTGCTAAGGAGCTTCCTAAGGCTAAGGAAGTACTAATTGATGAGAGAGATAGATTTCTTGCAACAAAGATGTACCTGGCTCCTGGAAAACGCAAGGTAGGAGTCATTGGAGCAGGTCATACTCAAGGCATTATAAAGACTCTTGAAAAGCTAGATAACGGAGAGCTTGGAACAGATATATCAGAGATTGATTCCATTCCTCCTAAGAAAAAAGCAAGCAAGCTGGTATCTTATCTTGTGCCTACGCTTATAATCATCTTGTTGCTTCTCTCTTTTGCGCTTAAGGGCTGGGATCAGGGTGTAAGAACCTTTATGCTATGGCTGATAGTAAATACATCCTCTACATTCCTATTCACATTGATCTCCGGTGCGCATATTCTCAATGTACTTGCATGTGCTATAACAGCACCATTCTTTGCAATAAATCCAGTACTTGGTGTTGGAATGCTTGGTGGCATACTTGAAGCAACACTCAGAAAGCCTAAAGTAAGCGACTTTGAGAGAGTAAACGAGGATGCTGGATCTCTTAAGGGATGGTATAAGAACAGAATACTGCATTGTCTTCTTGTATTTTTAATGAGCTCTGTTGGATCCTCTCTTGGAAGCTTGGTAGCATTCCCTATTCTGCTTGCAAGACTGTAGGAAGGTAATAATGATAGATAAACTAGAATTGAAATATGGATGCAATCCCAATCAAAAGCCTGCCTCAATCGAAATAGAGGGCAAATTGCCAATCACGATAGAGAATGGCAGACCTGGATACATAAATCTTTTAGATGCGCTTAATGGCTATTCGCTGGTAAGAGAGCTAAAAGCAGCGACTGGGCTTGCTGCAGCAACCTCGTTCAAGCATACATCCCCTGCAGGTGCTGCAGTCGCAATACCTCTTACAGATAGAGAGAAGGCTATGTACCTTGTAAATGAGAAGACAGAGCTTACGGATCTATCAACAGCATATATAAGAGCTAGAGGAGCTGACAGGATGAGCTCCTTCGGCGACTTCATCGCACTATCTGATATATGCGATAGAGCAACTGCCAAGGTCATATCAAAGGAAGTTTCAGATGGAATAATCGCACCTGGCTATACAGCAGATGCATTGGAAATTCTAAAGGCAAAAAGAAACGGAGGCTATACAATACTCTCAATTGATCCTGATTATGTTCCTTCTTCCTCTGAGTCTAAGACAATATATGGAATAACCTTCCGTCAGAATCATAATGACTTCATTCCTAGTGATAAGGACTTTGAAAATCCTGTTACAGCTATAAAAGAAATACCAGAGACAGCTAAGCTAGATCTTATTGTTGCGCTTATTACAGCAAAGTACACACAATCAAACTCTGTTTGCTATGCAAAGCGAGGCCAAAGCATAGGAGTCGGAGCTGGTCAGCAATCAAGAATTCATTGTACAAGACTTGCAGGCGATAAAGCAGACAAGTGGCATCTCAGACAATCTGATAAGGTACTCTCTCTTCCTTTTAAGAAGGGCCTCAGCAGAAACGAGAAGGACAATGCAATTGAGCAATATCTATCAGATGATCCAGAGATAGATCTATTCTCAAATTGGGATAACTGGTTTACCAAGGAGCCTGAGAGGTTTGAAAGAGAAGAGAAGAAAGCAATACTTCAATCCATCAAGGGCGTGTCATTAGCATCAGATGCATTCTTTCCCTTCAGGGATAATATAGATAGAGCCTATAGGTCTGGTGTCAGCTATATCTCAGAGCCAGGTGAATCACTCAGAGATGATCTTGTAATTGAAGCTGCAAATGAGCATAGGATGGTTCTCTTCTTCACTGGAGTAAGACTCTTTCATCATTAATATATGGCCATAAGAGGATACACACGCAATATGTATATAATCTTATGGCTCTTAGTTTTAGCTATTCATGCTCTTCAAGGCCTTTCTGAAGCTGAAGAAGAATAGAGTTGATGCAAATATGATAGATATTATGTCAGATATTGGCTCTGCCATAAATACAGCTAAGGTCTGATTTGATCTTATAATAGCTGGAAGAATATAGATGAGAGGTATCATGAGTACAAACTTTCTCATACATGCAACTACAATTGCATTCTTTGCAAATCCAATTGATGTGAATGTCATTTGAGCTGCCATCTGAAAGCCAAAGAATGGCATTGCAAGCAAGAAGATTCTCAGCATTCTAGAAGCATATGCAGCAAGCTCAGCATCATTGGTAAATAGTGATACAAAGAAAGATGGGAAGATGATTGCAGAGAGTGCAATGACCATAGTGAAGAACAGGGAAGCCTTCAATAGCGCAAAGTATGCATCCTTCACTCTCTCCTTATGCCTTGCTCCATAGTTATAGCTGATTATAGGCTGAGCGCCCTGTCCTACCCCTTGAAGAGGTATTGTTATAAATTGGTTTATAGATGAGAGTATAGTCATAGCTCCAACTGCAATATCTCCACCATATTTCAATAATGATGAGTTATAGCAGATGTTTATAATACTCTCTGATGCCTGCATTACAAAGCTTGCAGAGCCTAGTGCTATCACTGGCACTAGAATCGATTTATCAAGCTTTATATTCTCCTTCCTCAGCTTGATTATAGTCCTATCTGAAGTAAGGAACTTCATTACCCATATAGTAGATAGAGCCTGGCTTATGACAGTTGCAAGCGCTGCGCCTGTAACACCCATATCAAGGGCGAATATGAATATTGGATCCAGTATTATATTCGATACAGCTCCAATAAGGACACTCATCATGCTTATCTTAGTGTTTCCCTGAGCTGTTATGAATGCATTCATTCCTAGCGTAAGCTCAACGAAAATAGTTCCAAGAGAGTATATGCTCATGTACTTCGTTGCATACAGAATAGTGTTTTCACTTGCTCCGAATAGCCATAGAAGAGGCTCTGCAAATATAACAAGAAGGATAGTAAGGACAATAGAGATAACCAATTGAAGAAGAAATGATGCTCCTAATATATCCTCTGCTCTTTTGACATTCTTCTTTCCAAGCTCTATAGATGCTCTAGGAGCACCGCCAGAGGATACAAAGCAGGCAAAGGCAGCAACTATGAGTATTATAGGAAAGCATAGACCTACGCCAGTTAAGGCCATAGCACCATCACCTTTTATATGACCTATGTAGATTCTATCTACAAGATTATAGAGCATATTTATAAGTGCTGCTGTAACAGTAGGCACAGAAAGCTTGAATAAAAGCCTGCCAACCGATTCTGTTTCCAAAAACTCATTATTTGCCATCTTTATTCTCCAAAACGTTCCTGGCCCTTTCTCCAGCGCTTACAATGCATTCAGCAGCCTTAATGATATATTCATTGTCAAAGTTGAATATGTCATCATAGGACTCGTACATAGCAAAGACCTCATCTATGATCTTCTTTGAAGAATCTGCCAGCTCAAGATTTTTATTTCTCTTATCATTTATATCTGGCAGAATTCTTATGTAGCCCTTTCTTGAAAGGTTATCTATGCTCAATGATACATTACCCTTGGATAGACCTTTAAGATCTACGATATCTGAAGCTCGTTTCTTCGTTGGATTATTTGAAAGAAACACGATAATGCTTACATCTATTGCCGTAAGATCGTATGGAGCGCCTATACGCTTATATTCGCTTGTCTGCAATCGGACAATAGACTTCATTGCTGTTAAAAAGTCTGTAATGTTAGATTTATTCATATTAGTTCTTTTAAGAACTATATATTAATTGAGATAGGTTATCAAGCCTTTTTGAATGCTCCAATGATTCCACATTTAATGTTTGAAGCCTTTATTATAGCCATATCGCTCTTCAGAGCTTGACTGACAACAACCTTGGAAAAGCCCATATCAGAAAGCCCCTTCAAGCGCTTCTCAGAGAAAGCTACAGGCCTTATTTCTCCTGCTAGTGATAGCTCACCAAAGGATGCAACATCTAAGGGTAATGGGGTATTGGTTCTAGAGCTATATAAAGCCAATGATAAAGCCAAATCTATAGAGCCTTCTGTTAATCTCATGCCACCAGCTACATTGACGTATATATCTTGGTCTGAGAGATTAAGTCCAGCATGACGCTCTAAAATTGCTGCGACTCTATTAACACGCGATGAATCTATCTTATCCGAATAGATTCTCTGGTATCCACTCTTGGCAGGTACAACAAGAGCCTGGATTTCAACAACAAAGGTTCTTGAGCCTTCTACGATTGGAGTAAATGCAATTCCAGCTGGAATCTCTGAATTGCTTCTAGATGATAGAAAGAACTCAGAGGCATCCTTTACGCCCTTAAGTCCATCTGACTCCATTGTGAATACTCCTATTTCATCAACAGAGCCAAATCTATTCTTTGAAGCTCGTAAGAGTCTCATACCAGTCTCTGCTGATTCAAAATAAAGAACAGTATCTACTAGATGCTCAACTATCTTCGGTCCTGCAATTGTTCCATCTTTTGTTATATGCCCTACAAAGAAGATTGCAGATCCAACCTTCTTGGCAATCAAAGAGAGCTCCATGCAGCATGTCTTTATCTGAGTCGGAGAGCCTGCCGTAGATGCAATATTCTCTGAATATATTGTCTGAATAGAATCTATAACAATATATGCTGGCTTCTCTTCTTCTAATACTCTAGATAAGACTTCTAAGCGTGTGTCGCATAGTATTGATATTTTATCTGCTGGTAGAGCAAGTCGCTCTGCTCTCATCCTCACCTGAGATGGAGACTCTTCTCCTGAGACATATAAGACAGAGCCATACTTTGTAAGATTAGAGAGAACTTGCAGCATCAATGTAGATTTACCAATGCCTGGTTCTCCTCCAATCAATACAGCAGAAGGTCTCATTGCACCTCCACCTAGAACTCTATCAAATTCATTGATAGATGATGAGACCCTCATTGTTTTATCAAAAGGGATATCAGATAGCTTACGGATTGCATTATCCATAATAGGTTTGTTTTCTTTAGCTTTAAGAGTTACCTTCTCTTCAACAAAGGTATTCCACTCTCCACATTCAGGGCATTTACCCATCCATTTAGTTTCTTCATGTCCACAAGAAGAACAAACATATTTTACATTGCTATCTTTCAAAATATCACCTAATGTTTCACGTTAAACAATCTTAGAAATCTAAGAGCTCAACCTCGAAAATCAAATATGAATTTGGAGGAATTATTCCTGGGTATCCATATTCTCCATAGCCAAGCTCTGGTGGAATAATAAGAGTTCTCTTCTCTCCCTTCTTCATAGTCTGAAGAGCCTCGTTCCAGCCTTCAATGACCTGACCGATTCTAAATGAAGCTGGCTCATGACGAGCTATAGAGCTGTCGAAGATTTTGCCATTAAGAAGAGTTCCCTGGTAATGAACTGTAACCTTAGAGCCATATTTTGGAGATGCATCGCCTGAGCCATCTCTATTGATTATATATCTTAAGCCAGAAGCAGTTTTAACAGCTTTGGGATATCTATTCTCGATTTCCCTCTCAATCTTTAATTTAGCTTCAAGCAGCTTCTCCTGCTGTCTCTTTTCAACACCTTCAACAAGAGTAGCAAAGGCCTCACCAGAGGTATTAAAAGCTTTAGCCTCTTCTCCGACTCTGATAATCTCAATCTTCTCAATTCTATCGCCTTGCTTGATTGAGTTAACCACATCCTGACCTTCTACTACATGACCAAATACTGTATGCTTTCCATCAAGCCATGGAGTTGCAACATGCGTAATAAAGAATTGGCTGCCATTAGTGCCAGGACCGGCATTAGCCATTGATAGAATACCAGGGCCACTGTGTTTCAAGGAATCATCAAATTCATCAGGAAACCTATATCCAGGACCACCTGTACCATCGCCCTTAGGGCATCCACCCTGAATCATGAAGTCATTAATGACTCTATGGAACTTAAGGCCATCATAGAAAGGTTTGCCCTTCTCAGCTGTATTAAGCTCACCCTCAGCTAATCCTATGAAGTTACATACTGTCATCGGACATTTCTTATATTCAAGAGAGAGAAGAATATCACCTCTTGATGTTTTAACTAATGCATAAATGCCATCTTCTAATTTTGTTAAATCCATTTAATTTTTCCTTTTTTATTCTTCAAAGAGAGCGCCACCATCACTTAGCAGCTTATAGATTTTCTCCAAATCTCTCTGATTTCTATACTTTATCTGAAGCTTACCTCTTTTCAATGTACCTTTGATTTCACATCGAGAACCAAGTGCAGAGATGAACTTCTCTTCAACTTCTTTTATCTCAGGATCCTTACTATCCTTTTTCTTTTTTGTTTCTATCTTGTGTCCAAGATTATATGCTTCTGCCATCTTCTCAGAATCTCTTACAGAGAGATTATCCTGTATGATCTTCTCTCTAAGAAGCTTAACATCCCCTGGATTCTTAAGAGTTAATAAAGCTCTTGCGTGTCCAGCTGTCATAGCACCTGAGATAAGATCATCCTTGATGTTATCTGGAAGAGATAGGAGTCTGACGCTATTAGCAACAGCACTTCTTGATTTACCAACCTTCTCAGCAACTTGTTCCTGTGTTAAATCATATTTGTTAATCAGAATACCATAGGTAGTTGCTTCTTCAATCGGGTTAAGATCCTCTCTTTGAATATTCTCAATTAGAGATATCTCAACTCTATCAAGCTCTGAGAGCTTAACCAACACTGCAGGAACCTTCTTAAGTCCAGCCAGCTTCGCAGCTCTATAACGTCTCTCTCCTGCAACTATAGAGTATGTACCAGGAGCTATCTCCTCAACTGTTATAGGCTGTATTATGCCATGTGCCTTTATCGATTCTGAAAGTCCCTTAAGCTCATCTTCATCAAAAGACTTTCTAGGCTGATTAGGATTAGTACGTATCTTATCTATATCTAAAGATAAAATCTTTTGCTCATCAGTCGCTTGATGAACTGTTTTAGTTATTACATTCTCTACCTGGACATCATAATCAAAACCACTAATAAGGGAACTCATTCCCTTTCCAAGCCCATGCTTTCTATCTGCTGACACGGCTTATTACCTCCTTGGAAAGCTCAATAAAAGCTTTAGAACCTTTGTTCGATTTGTCATAGTAATTAATAGGCAGACCATGCGATGGAGCCTCTGCTAGACGAACAGTCCTAGGAATAATCGTTTTGAATACTAAGTCTGGGAAGAATTCTGAAATATCTTCAACAACTTCTTGATTAAGCTTTGCACGTTTAGCATACATAGTAAAGACAATGCCTAGAATCTCAATATTTGGATTAAGCTTCTTTTTAACATTAGAAATAGTCCTCATAATAAGATTCAATCCTTCCATAGCAAAATACTCACATTGAAGTGGAATTATCACATAGTCACACCAAGCAAGAGCATTCATGGTCTCTAAGCCAAGCGATGGAGGACAATCTAGAAGTATGTAGTCATACTCATCCTCTATAGATTTCAACGAATTAACAAGAAAATGTTCTCTATCTTCCTGATCTACCAGCTCAACCCCTAAACCTGCCATATCCAAAGAACCTGGAATAATAAACAGGTTATTAAATATCGTAGGCTGTATTGCAGCCTTAGCTTCAATCTGACCAGTAACAACCTGATAAATATTAGGTTTACGATTATCCCCACTAACCGCACCAGTAAGATTGCCTTGAGCATCGAAATCAATCAGAAGAACTCTGCTTCCACTCTCCGCTAAAGCAGAACCAAGATTAACTGCAGCCGTTGTTTTACCAACTCCACCCTTCTGATTATAGAAAATTATCTTGTGTGCTTTCATGCTTCAAATAGTAAGGTTTTTTTAATAACTTGTCATTAAAAGAATGGCTATAATTGGCTAATAGTTGACCCCAAAATAAAGCTAGGTTATTCTTAGCAAACAGGAGACTATAAAATGGAAGAAAAAGTCATTGAAGCTATAAATGCAATTCGCCCAGCATTGCAGAATGATGGTGGCGATATCGAATTCGTAAAACTAGATGGAAACAACGTACATGTAAAGCTTGTTGGTGCTTGTGCAGGTTGTCCAATGAGTCAGCTAACTCTTACTAATGGCGTACAGAGATATCTCAGAGAAGCTGTTAGCCAGGACTTAACAGTAATAAATGACGATCAAATTGAGATGTAGTTATTAATCAATTTAATCTATTAGGAGAAGAGCAGCTGGAAATCTCCAGCTGTTTTTGTTTAACGTGAAACAATCATAAATCAAACATAAAAGAATCAACTACTATATGACCAAAGTTTCACGTGAAACATAAATCTAATTCTATTTCTCTTAATTGCCAAACCTAATAAAACATATATCAATAGCTTCTAAGCATTTACTATTTTCTTTCTGCTATAATGTCTGTTAGTGGAGGATTTCATGTTCGATAAATCAGAATTAGATGCATTTTCTTCTTTTAGAGTCTGTGCCCAAGAATATAGTGATAATCTTATTTTATCAGCATGGACAAATTTCAAGCCAATCATAGTAACATTTGGCAATAGATAAAGCCTCAAACAAGCTAGTAGTTAAGCCCTTTCCAGAATCAAGTTTTGGAGTCTATAAGGACAGAGCATAGACATGTTATCAAAAGGCAGATTTTTATCTTAATAAATCCAGGTACGTTTTTATTCTATTTAATTAAAAAACTAATTTATGACCTATCCATGTCTCTTCATTTCTGGACCACAAAAAATTGATTTATAATCAAGTCTGAAGCACTCGCTTTCTCCTCTTATAGTGAATCTGTATGCATCATGTAAATAATCAGACACCGCTAGTTTACTCAGTGAAATTAATGCTGAAGTAATTCAGTCGTCATTATTCTTAGAGCTATTATTACTTCACTTACTAATCCATCAAGTTACAATAATTCATTTATAAGATATTCAAATAAGTTAAATACCTAGTTCTATATTTCTCACTCAATAATTAAACAGCTATTG
>CAVHSB010000036.1:15042-15900 GCA_963638635.1 Flexilinea sp. | reverse complement strand
CTGATACCTTCTTCTTCCCCTCAGCTAGCTCTATCTCATCAAGCTCTCGGCTTGTTCTGAAAATTGCATTTGATGAAAGCTTAGATAAATCAATGATCAAGGTTTTACTGTCAATAATCTCTTTCTTTATAGAGAAGGGCCCCGCCTTTTCGAAAGAAAATGGCATAGCAAAATCCCATAATGGCGGAAATATTCTCAGCGTAGACTTCGAAAAATAGATGTTCATATTCTTTGAGAGTATTTTCCCATTGCCTTGCTTAGCCTTCTCATATACTTCAGATATAAATGCTCTAGATACTCTCTCCTTATTGCCAAAATAGCTATTGCATCTAAATATTATCTCATCTCGAATCCAAGGAGGAGATGATAAGAAGGACTCTCTATCAAATGAGACATAATAGCTGAAATCAGCTGCTATTGTTTTGCTCTCCTTTTCTCTGAATTTCGAAATATTCGAGCATATTGATGAAATAAGAGCTCTTTCCCTATCGCTAATGTATGGAACTATATTATGTCTTATATTGTTCCTTTTATACTCATCATCGCTATTTGTTGAGTCCTCAGACCATGAAAGAGATGTGTTAGATAATATTTCAAGAATCTCACTCTTTTTCAATGAGAGCATGGGACGATATATATATCCATCATGCTTTGCTATACCAGATAGCGAATAGACTGGAGCATTTTCAAGGAGTCTCATTATGAACGACTCTATCTGATCCTCTCTATGATGTGCAGTTAAGATATAATCAAAGGAATTAGATGCTCTATAGCCTTCAAGCGCTTCGTATCTTAAAGCTCTAGCTGCTGCTTCTGTGCCGCATTTAGCTTCTTTAGATTTTTTCTCTACCAAGCCTT
>CAVHSB010000036.1:14201-14936 GCA_963638635.1 Flexilinea sp. | reverse complement strand
CCTTCATCTATTGTTATTACATGAAATGGAATAGACAAAGAGTGTGCATTCTTTTCATTAAGCGCAATCTCTATAAGAAGCTCATCTTTACTTCTTATATTATGATTCACATAAAGAGCTTCAGTTCTCTCAGGTGCCAATATTGAAAGAATATATAATAGCGCAAGAGAATCTGAGCCGCCTGAGAAGGCAACCAAAAGCCTCCCCTTTGGGATATCAAGCCTTGAAAGAATTGACGCTTTGAACGAGCCTTGCAAACTCTTCTCCTTCTATCAAGCTTATGATAGCTTCTGCTGCTCTATCTGTAGCTTTCTCTATAAGAGCGCTATCCTCTTCATTAGGTCTAGATAAAACATGATCAGGGACAGATACTCCATCTTCAGGTCTTCCGACACCTATATAGATTCTTATGAAGTCTTCTGAGTAGTTTGAGATAATGGACTTGAGGCCATTGTGCCCAGCACTGCCACCACCTCTTTTAAGTCTTAGCTTTCCTGGAGGTAGATCCATTTGATCTACAACTACAATTACTTCATCGCCTTCCTTGACTATATCAGGGAAAACCTCACCGCTGTTATTCATATAAGTCAAAGGTTCAATTAGAGAGAAATTATCTTCAGTGGCTGCCCTATAAAGACGGAAGCAGCGCTTCCTGAGCTTTAGGCCCTTTTGCGCTGCAACCTTCTCAATTGTTTTGAAGCCGACATTATGTCTTGTCTCTTCATACTCTGGGCC
>CAVHSB010000036.1:0-14191 GCA_963638635.1 Flexilinea sp. | reverse complement strand
GGGCCAGGGTTTCCGAGCCCAAAGACAATAATGTTATTTTGCATCTGTAGCTGCTGGTGCTGCATCTGCTGGTGCTGCTGCATCTTCTGCAGGAGCTGCTGCCTCTTCCTTAACATACTTAACTGATGCAACTGTAGCCTCTGGATCAGAAATGATCTTGATGCAAGCTGGAACTGAAAGCTGATCTACTCTGAGTGCTTCGTTTACGCCGAGAGCTGAAACATCTGCCTTGATGATCTCTGGAAGATCCTTTGGAAGACATTCGATTTCTACTTCATGGATAACCTGATCAAGTACTGCGCCTGACTTGCAAGCCTCTGGAGTTCCATCAAGCTCAATTCTTACATGAGTTCTTACAACGTGACCAGCTGTTACTTCATAGAAGTCAACATGCTTTACGATACCCTTCAGAAGATCTTCCTGGTATGTCTTTACGAATACTCTGTGAGCTGCATTCTCGCCTTCAACTGAAAGCTGAATAAGTGTAGACTCGCTGAATGTGTTCTTCTTCATGTTGAACTCTTTAGCATCAAGTACTACGTGCTCTGGCTCCATCTTACCATAGATAACTGCTGGAATCTTACCGTTTCTTGTAAGTCTTCTTGAACCTGCTGAACCGAAATCTTCAGTTCTCTTAACTGCGCTGAGTGTCTTGTTCTCTGCCATTTTTCTCTCCTTATACTCTCGCTGGATAACCAGCTACCATTGAGTGCCACAAGGCACAAGTCTAAATATTATATATTTAAGTGGATTTAAGCAAGGTTTGAATTGAAAAATTCTGGGAAGGAAGGACTCGAACCTTCGAGTGCAGGTATCAAAAACCCGTGCCTTAACCACTTGGCTACTTCCCAAAACTAATATGAAGTTAGCAGAAAAGCAGACTCTCGTCCATATTATTCTCTGCTTTCATAAAAGATTTATCTGTGATCAACTACAATAGACTCTAGGCTTTCTCTTATTTTAGGCCTTACAGCCTCATCTCTATAGCCTAATGCAACGACTATGCCGACAATCTCGTCATCCCTGTTCACACCAAGAGCATCAAGAAGTGCGTCATTGTCATACCCTTCAATAGCACAGCTCTCTATATCAAGCTCGGATGCTGCAAGCATCATATATGAGGCAGCTATGTAGCATTGGCTTCTTGACCATTGATCTAATATATCAGAGCTCTTTAAATATTCATAATAGCCTTCAAAATCTTCTATGAACTCTTCAAGTGATCCAGGAAAGCGAGAGGCTCTCTCTTTGAGAAAGGAAGCATCTGGTGCAAAGCACTTTCCTCGTTTAGCTGTTATGACAACAGTTAAAGGCGCACTTTGCATAGACTCTTGGTAGCAGCACTCCTTAAGAATGTCCTTTGATCTTGCAATATGAAAGGTCCAAGGCTCCAGGCCAAATGAGGATGGAGCTAAGCGCCCCGCCTCCAGTATAGTTCTGAGCTTCTCTTCCTCTATCATCTTATCTTTATATTTCTTACATGCAAATCTATTTGTAAGAAATTCAATTGTCTTTGTCATTGAGTCTCCTTATAGTCTCTAAGGCAGCTTTTATCATATTACTGTTTCCATTCATTCTATCCTCATCATTGAATGACTCGCCTGTAACGAGGTTATCTGTCATAGTGAGAATAGATAGAGCCTTCTTATTGAGGTACATTGCATTTGAATAGAGTGCATAGGTCTCCATATCCTGTGCTATTGCACCCATACGTGCCCAGCTCTTCCAGGAATCTGGTCCAAGGGCATTGTACTGAGAAAAGCAATCAGAGGAGAAAACCATACCTGCAGAGTAATCCAGCCTTAAGCTATTCGCACTCTCTATTGCAACCTCTAGCGTTTCAAAGTCTGGCGCAGGCGAGAAGGTACCCTTTAAATCATATTGATGTGCCCATCCAGAGTCAGTGCTTGCTGTAAGAGGGAATATCAGCTCTCCAACCTTAAGCTCCTTTTTAAGCCCTCCTGCTGTGCCTATTCTTATAATCCTATCTGCATCATATAGCTTAAAAAGCTCATAGGAATAAATTCCAGCGCTAGCGCCTCCCATTCCGGATGCCATTACAGTTACAGGAACCCCATGGTAATAGCCTGTATAGCCAAGCATATTCCTAACATCTGTTACAAGCCTTGCATTCTCAAGAAAGCCCTCTGCTGCGAATTTTGCTCTCAGAGGATCTCCTGGCATTAATATGTTCTTTGCTATTTCGTCTTTACTTGCTCTGTTATGTGGACTCATGATGCACTCTTATTATATGGCTTACCAGAGGACGCCGGTGCATAGTCTCTTCCTGAGAAGAGTATAAGCGCAACAAGCGTTACAAGGTAAGGAAGGATATTGAATACCTCTGAAGGTAGTGACTTCAGAGCTTGGAAATTAGTCGATAGTACCGCCAAGGCTTGAGATGCTCCGAATAATAAGGCAGCACCAGTAACCCCTGCTGGATTCCAGCGTCCAAATGCAACAGCTGCCAAAGCTATGAAGCCTCTGCCGTTTATTAGATTGGACGTGAATTGTATTGTTTGGGTAAGTACTATAGATGCACCTGCAAGACCTCCAAGAAGACCTGAAATCAACACACCTAGATATCTTATTCTTCTTACATTGATTCCAACGCTATCTGCAGCAGCTGGATGTTCTCCACATGCTCTGAGATGCATTCCAAACGGAGTTTTATAGAGCATGAACCAGGACAATAGCACAACAGCAATAGCGATATAGAAGGTTGGGTAGAAGCCTAATCTATCTGTAAGCATTCCAGCCTTGAACTCCTTGGATCTATCTGCAGAGAATAGTATCTGGCATGCAAATATAGTAATACCGTCAGAGAGAAGATTTATACCTGTTCCTGATATTGTTTGCTCTGCTTTTAGATCTATAGATGCAAATGCATGTATAAGTGAAAACAGCCCAGAGACAGCCATAGCTGATAATAAAGCTACGACTATAGAGTAACGTCCAGATCCACCAGCCTCCATAAGATAGTGAACGCTAGCAGCCGTGCATGCGCCAATAGACATCAGTCCTTCAAGCGCAACATTAACAACACCGCTCTTTTCGCATATCATGCCGCCAATAGCAGTTATAAGGATTGGAGCAACAATCATCATGATTGTTGGTATGCTATTGATTACAATCATCATAATGAACCTCCATTCTTCTTATCTTCACCTTAGCCCTATAGTCCTTGAGAACATCAAGTCCACTTCTAAGCGCAATGAATATTACAATAAGCCCCTGGATTATGAATGTAATCTCCTTTGGTATATTCATTCCCTGCATTATTGATTGAGCTTGCTTGAGAACTCCGAACAATAGACCGGATAGCAATATCCCCAAAGCCTTGCTATTTCCAACAAGCGCAACTGCTATTCCCATAAAGCCATAGTTATCCTGGCCTTGTATAATTCGACCAGCTGTATAGGAGCCACCCAGCAATACTATCGCACCGGCAAGACCTGCAAATGCACCAGAGATTGCCATAGCAAGCGATATACTCCTCTTATCATCAATTCCAGAGCATCTAGCAGCATCCTTATTAAAGCCTGTAGCACGTAATGAGAATCCAAGCTTGGTTTTCTCCATGATAAAGGAATATATAATGCATGCAAGGAGAACAAAAAAGATTCCGATATTGAGATTTGAATTAGGAATAAGGAACTTATGAAGGAATGCGCCGCTCTGTATAGGAGCTGTCTGATAGGTCTTATTCGTAAGACCTTCTGGAAATTGAAAGCAAATCAGTCGAGATAAGTAGAGCGCTATATAATTAAGCATTATAGTCGCAACTACTTCGCTTACCTTATATCTAGCCTTGAGTATTCCGACAATACCACCCCAGAGAGCACCAGCAATCAATGAAACCAATAGGCAAACGAGCCATTGTCCATGAAACGATGGAATACATACAGCTATAGCCTCAGCTGCAGTCATTCCCATTATATATTGCCCTTCAGCTCCGATATTAAACAGACCTGCACGCGCAGCAAAGCCCATTGAAAGCCCACATAATATATATGGTGCAGAGTATGCTAGCGTCTCACCAATATTTCTGAAGTTCCATGTACCATTCTTATTGGCCTTACCTATCATGGATTGGAGAATTGCCTTGAAAAGCCCTGCAGGGCTTCTGCCAACAGCTGCAACTAGAAGAGTTCCAACCAAGAAGCCTAAAAGCACAACAAGGATTGAAGTTGCACCTTCGCTAGATAAGAACCAATCTATGAAGTTTCTATCCTTTTTCACCTCGCCCCCCTCTTGATTCCAGCCATCATCAGGCCAATTTCTTCCTGTGTAACTTCGCCCTCTTTATAGACTCCGACTATAGAGCCCTTTGATATCGTGGCGATTCTGTCACATAGATTCATAATCTCATCGAGCTCAAAGGACACAAGAAGCACAGCAACTCCATTATCCCGCTCTCTTATCAATCTCTCTCTTATATATTCTATTGCACCTACATCTAGTCCCCTAGTTGGCTGAGCTACCAGAAGCACATCAGGAGATAGCGAAATCTCCCGTGCAATTATTACTTTCTGCTGATTGCCGCCAGAAAGAGATCCGGCTATGGTATTCTCCCCTTCTCCAGCTCTTACATCAAACTCCTTTATGAGCTTGACAGCATCACTCTTGATCTTCTTATAATCAAGAACTCCGAATCTGTTTGTATATTTATCTGTGTAGTAGTCCTTGAGCACAAGGTTCTCTGCAATAGTCATTCCACTGACTATTCCATGCTTCTGCCTATCCTCAGGGATATGGCCTATGCCTTTTTCAATTCTTTCCCTTATTGTCAGGTTAGTAATATCCTCACCATCTAGAACAATGGATCCAGACTCAGCTCTCTCAAGTCCAGATAGTGCATATAAAAGCTCTGTCTGCCCATTTCCATCAACGCCAGCTATTCCTACAATCTCGCCCTTTCTTACATCAAGCGAGAGATCCCTTACCTTTATTGTTCCAAGAGAGTCCTTGATGGTAAGATTATTGATAGAGAGCGCAACAGCTCCTGGCTTTGCTTCAGCCTTAGCAATATTGAATTTAACAGGACGACCTACCATCATCGTAGCCAGCTCCTGCTCGCTTGTATTAGAATCTATATCTACAGTTGCTATAGAGCGTCCACGCCTTAGTATAGTGCATCTATCTGCAACAGCCTTGATTTCTTTAAGCTTATGGGTAATGAGTATAATCGTCTTCCCCTCTTTTTTGAGGGCTCTAATTATATCCATAAGCTCTTCTATCTCCTGTGGAGTCAGAACAGCTGTAGGCTCATCTAATATTATGATATCCGAATCAGAGTATAGAGCCTTGAGTATCTCGACTCTTTGCTGCTGCCCGACTGTTATATCATCAATCCTGGCCTTGGGATCTACAGAGAGACCATAACGCTCAGATAGGTCACTTACCTTGCTCTCTGCATCCTTTAGAGCTAATAGGCCAAATCTATTCCTAGGCTCTCTACCAAGCACTATATTCTCTGTAACAGTGTAGTTATGAACAAGCTTGAAATGCTGATGCACCATTCCTATTCCAAGCTCTGTTGCATGGCTAGGATTCTTTATATCAGCTTTATTGCCATTTATGTAAATCGCGCCTGAGTCTGCCTTATAGGAGCCAAAGAGAATAGACATAAGAGTGCTTTTTCCTGCACCATTCTCTCCCAATAATGCATGTACCTCATTCTTTCTTACAGATAGATTCACATTGTCATTAGCTATAATACCCGGAAAAGTCTTCGTTATAGCCTTCATCTCTATAGCGTATTCGCTCATTATCCAACCTTATAAAGCCATAGGCACGCCTTCACGTGCCCTATATGATCAGTCGTCTATAGCAGAAAGACCTGCTGGAACTATGCCCTTTGAAAGAGCTGCCTTATATGTCTTATCAATCTTGATGGAGCCATTAAGAATACCCTCAGCAGCCTTATCTGCTGCTTCAACGGCTTCCTTTACAAGCGCTGGGTTAGCCTTCGAGTATCCAACGCCGCCATTAGCCATATTCTGATTAATGATCTCACCCTTCCAGGTTCCTTCCTCTGTCTTCTTAAGAGCATCAATTGTTGAATTCTCTACAACCTTAAGCATAGATGTAAGAACTGCAGAGTTTACGCCATCATATATTCCATCCTCATATTGATCAGAGTCTACACCGATAGCCCAAACATTCTTTCCGGCCATTCTATACTCCTTTGCCTGTGCGATAGTACCGCCGCCAGTACCACCTGCAGCACTGAATACACAATAAACACCATTGTCGTACCAGCTCTTAGCTACAGCCTTAGCAAGCTCTGGAGCACCCCATGAGTTAGCATAGTAATCAACAAGCTCTGCATTTGGATATACGCTTTTTATACCTTCAAAATAGCCAATTTCAAATTTTGTGATTGTTGCACCAGGAACTCCACCGATAAATCCGAACTTAGGATTCTCTATGCCATCATGCTTTGCTTGCATAGCAGCGGCAACGCCAACAAGGTATGACCCCTGCTCTTCCTCATAAATATATTGGATGAGATTATCTCTTTGAGTGAGATAGTCAACATCTACGATTATGAACTTCTGATCTGGGTATTGGCCTGTAACCTCATTAAGAGCATCAGCCCATGTAAAGCCGGTTGTGATTATGAGGTCCCAGTCCCCCTCTGCTGCGTTCTTCAGATTCGGAAGATACTCATCTGTTGTCTGTGCTGTTATATTCTGGTAGAGTGTTCCTCTTCCCTTTCCATCGTCTCCATAGAATTCAAGCATTCCTCGCCAAGCTGCAGCATTGAATGCCTTATCATCAATACCTGTTGCATCTGTCAGAAGAACAGCCTTAATCTTTCCATTATCAGCTGCTTCCTTGCTTCCACCTGCAAACAATGAAAGAGCACATAGCATCACAATAAATAAAGCTAACGTTTTTTTCATATTCCTAACCTCTCTTTATAATATCTATTGAAGGATACCACTTTCATAAAATATTTTCAGACAATTAATGCAGGATAAATAGCAAGATTCTCTTTTAAAGCAAAATCATTTGCCCTTTTATATAGCCTCTCATAGTCTGATCTTTTCTTTATAAGCACATATACAGCGCTACCTGATCCAGATAGTGATACAAACTGTCTCGGAAACTCCCTCGATAGCCTAAATACCAAGCTATTGTCTATAAGCTCAAAATCATTTGGATAATCTTTCTTATCAATTGAGTCTGTCAAAGGAGGAAGATTCTTATAATCTCTTTCCATAGAATCAAGAATCGAATAAGCGCCAGCTGTACTAGCACCTTCCCTTGGCATGAATATAATAAGGCCCATATAGCTCGCAAGCCCCTTTGCTTTTTCAATCAACTCACCTCTTCCCCTTACATGAGCTATGCTATATTGCCTTATGAAGAATGGTATATCAGATCCGATTGAAAGTGCTAAAGACTCAAGAGCTGCACCATCAAAGGCTCTATACTTCTCATTCAGCGCTAAAAGCACAGAGGCTGCATCACTGCTTCCGCCGCCAAGTCCAGCCTTGAAAGGTATTCTTTTATTGATGTTTATCCTAAGAGAGAAGAGATTTCCGCTTTCTTTTGAATACAGAGAGGCCGCTCTCTCCATTAAATCTATCTTTCCACCTAGATATTCAATGTCGCTTTTGATCTCTATTGCTAGCTTATCTGAAGCTTCTATTTCCAATTCCAGAGTATCAGAGAGGGAGGTTCTTACAAAATATGAATCAATTTCATGAAAGCCATCATCTCTTTTTTCTTTAACCGATAGACCTATATTTATCTTTGAATATGCACTTATTACCATTTCTTCTTACTATACTCTCAAAGTGTAGTCAAAGTTAGCTATTTTGCATATTCTTAATAACTATGGAAAAGAGGATAAGAGGCATATTGTTCGATAAGGATGGCACACTCTTCAATTATGGAGAGGTCTGGGGAAGCGTCATCGATCATATGCTCAGAACAAACATACCTATGAAAAGACTCTCTGATAAGAAGAAAGAGCAATGTCTTCATTCATTTGAGGTTGTAATAGGAGTTGACAAGGATGGCAACAACTATCCAGATGGCATCCTCTTCCGCCACAATAACATTCCAGCAGCTGTATTCCGTTTAGTTGCTATATGCATTAAGTATCATCTGAACATCTATAAGGTAACAAAAGTATTTCTGAATCTCATGAAGAGAAGCGACTATGGTGTTGATGAGAAGATAAAGAAGATGAACTTCTCTAATGTCAAGGCTGTATTCAGAGCATGCAAGGACAGAGGCATGATAATCGGTATAGTTACAAATGATATTTACAAATCCACAAATCTTTTTATTGAGAGAATGGGAGTTGAGGATCTTATATCCTATGTAAGATGCGGAGATTCTGACTGCAAGAAAAAGCCTAATCCAGAGGCTATAAAGCAATTCTGCGATGAATATGAGATATCTGAGGATGAGGTTGCTGTTGTTGGCGACACTATCATAGATATGGAGTTTGCAAAAAATGGCAAGGTTGGCTACAGCATCGCACTATTATCTGGCTCCGGAGACGTTGAAGCTCTAAAGAAGATATCTAATGTAATGTACCCAGAGCTTATCGATATGCTCCAAGATCCTATACTTTTTCCTAAAAAAGCCCATAACTAGTCATTAACTATAATAGTTAATAGTGACTACTACTTGATTAAACTTATAAACTCCAATAAATTAAAGCTTGTTGCATTTTTTTACATTGAATATTCAAGTGTCAAAAACAAATGCATTATGGAGATTTAATACTATGGCTCATAGCTGGGATATACTAAAGAACTATCCTGATCTAGTTGATGGCAAATGGCCAACACTTCCTGCTCTCTTTGAGATGACAGTAAGACGCTATCCTGATAACAAGTGCTTCACAGTAATCGAAAAGAACAGAGAGACCTATACCTATAAAGAAGAATATTCAGAGATCAAGAAGGCTGCATACCTTTTGCACTCTGCAGGACTTAAGAAAGGCGACGTTGTAATGATCAACGGAAAGAACAGCAGAGAGTGGGCAACAGCCTACTTTGCTGTTGCTTATGCAGGATGCACTGTAACTCCAATAGATAACCAGATGAAGATTGAGAGAGTCGCAGAGCTCGGAGAGTTCGCTGAAGTCAAATATGTCTTTGCTGATGAGGATGTTCTTGATAAGCTTGAAGGTCTAGATAATGCATGGTTCAAGAGCTTAAAGGGGAAAACAGCGCTAAAAGCTAAGAGCGATAAATACAATAAGATTTATAGCCTTGATAACCCAGAGCTTCTAGAGATGGCCAAGATCAAAGAAAGCGATGTAGCAGCTATACTCTTTACAAGCGGTACAACGGGTAATGAAAAGGGAGCTCTTCTCACTCATGCGAATATTACAAGCGATGCATACCAGGCAGCTGATGGAATGGGCGTTGATGAGACAGATACTCTATATGCTCTTCTACCACTTCATCACAGCTATTGCTGTACAGCTGTATTGATTGAATCTGTACTTCATGGTGCTGAGTGCTTATTCGGCCATGGAATCGTGGTTTCAAGAATGATCAATGATCTTAAGAACGGTAATGTAACTGTATTCATGGGAATTCCGCTGCTTTACAATAAGCTGCTTGCAGGAATCGAGAAGCAGCTTAAAGCAAAGGGAGCCTTAACATATTCACTCATCAACTTCCTGATGAACTATAACCTGTGGTGCAAGGTCCACTTCAACAAGACTCCTATGAAGAAGTTCTTCAATAAGAATATCCTTGCAAAGCTTGGCCTTGACCATACAAAGCTGCTTATTTGCGGAGCTGGTCCTCTAGCTGGAGAGGTATTCAGAAAGTACCAGGCACTGGGACTTAACTTCCTGCAGGGCTATGGCCTTACTGAGACATCACCTATTCTTACTCTAAATCCACCAGAGCACTTCAAGACAGACTCTGTCGGTAAAGTATTCCCATTTGTTGATATGATTATAGCAGATAAGGATGCTGATGGCGTTGGAGAGATAAGAGTTAAAGGCGATAATATCTGTCTTGGATATTTAAAAGACAAAGAGCATACAGATGAGCTATTTGATGAGAATGGATACCTATGCACAGGAGACCTTGGCTACTTAGATGATGAGAACTATTTATTCCTGAAAGGAAGAAAGAAAAACCTCATTGTCACAGAGGGTGGCAAGAATGTATACCCAGAAGAGATTGAGGATATGTTCCAGCTCTATGGCGATATCAATCAGATACTTATCAGAGGCTTCCAGCTTAAGCCTGATGTGCCATCAGAATCAATTGAAGCTGTTATTCATCCTTCCGATGACTACTCTAAGGGAAAATCAAAGGAAGAGGTCGAGAAGCATATCAACGAGATAGTCGAAGAAGTTAATAAGAATCTCGTAGGCTATAAGAAGATCGAAAAGATCACAATCATCGATAAGCCAATGGAAGTAACTACAACACAGAAGATCAAGCGAAGAACAGTAAAAGCATAATATCAAAGCTCTCAGTCATGCGCTGGGAGCTTTCTTATTACATTATAAGTGGTGGATACTTTTCTTCAAACTCTATCAAGAGTCTCTCTAGCCTCTTATCTAAATAGGAAATAGCTTCCTTTCTTAGCTCCTTAGGAATGCCATAATAGGCCTCTGCGACAGAGCCGCATACAGCTGCCAATGTATCACTATCGCCACCAATAGATATTGCATTTCTTATTGCATCCTCAAAGTCTGCAGATTCAAAGAATGCTTCAAATGCTTGAGGCACAGTTCTCTGGCAGGTCACATTGAATTCATAGGTATCTCTTATTTCATCTAGAGTAAAATCAATTGGATAGTAGTTATCGTTGATATAGCTCCTTATCTCATCCTTAGAGCTTCCGCATCTTGCAAGATATATTGCAACAGCTATGGCTTCTGCGCCCTTTAAGCCCTCTGAATGATTATGCGTAACCTCTGTTACAAGCCTTGAAATAAGCTTAGCATCATCTATGGATTTTGCTGCAAGGCCTGCTGCACTAACTCGCATGGCAGCTCCATTTCCATAGCTATTATAGGGCTGAGCATAATCAGAGAATATCCAATGAAAGAATCTTCCGCCATATCCGCAATCCGGATAGCACCTGCCTATAATTTGCATGCACTTTATAGCCTTTTCTGATAAATCACTATAATCATGTTTGCAAGTTGCTACAGCATGCGCGATAGAAAGAGTCATGATGCTATCATCGGTTACAAAGCAATCCTCATGAAAAAGCTCAAAGTCCTTGCTTCTATAGTTATTGAATTCAAAGCGGGATCCAGCGATATCCCCAATAATCGCGCCTAGCATCAAAGCCTCTCCTTATTCCTTTTTGAAACTATTATTTCCAATTGTCGCTATGGTAGCAATAGTTATTGATATATGCCTTCTTGCTTATCTTTCTTCCTGACCTCTCTTCATCGCTTTTTCTGATTGAATACACATTCAGAGATGGACATAAAGCTTCCTGCTCCTGCTTGTTAATGCATTGCATATATGGATCATTATTATTCAGATCGAGTTGATTAAGATATTCTGAATATTCGACCTTCTTAACTGATTTGATTGCATACTTCATATCATGCTTTACTCTTGGAAATGATCTGACTTTCAAAGCAGCTTCCTTTCCAGAGCTTGCACATATGGGGAAGTCCTTATCTATTGCCCAGCCTCTTCCTACATGGCCACATACCGCCTTAACTATAAAGTATTTAGCATTCAAAATGATTAATCCTCCTATTTATCATCCATACTAATTTCTTGACTAGCCTGAAAAAGGAGAATATAAAAACCCTTATGCGAAAATTCTCTATTATTCTGAGCTTAATAGAAAATCAGCTATATGCATTGTCTTTATTCCTTCATTGTATCTGCAAGATAAAACTTCTCCTGTGTCTTAACTATTTCCTTGTCTACTAAATCATATCCTAAGCAACGATGATTCAAATAAGCCTTTCTACCAGCTTTGCTTAAAGTTCTTTTTAAGGCTATATTTAAAATATGAGAACTAAAATAAAGAATCTGTTAATTCTTCCTATGACAGAGAAAGGCAAGACGCTGAATGGAGACATCGTAATAGAGGATGGTCTGATCAAAGAGGTTGGCGTAAATGCCAAGGTAAGAGAAGATGATAAAATAATAGATGGATCAGGGCATATAGCACTGCCATCATTTATCAATGCACACACTCACCTATCTATGGTTCTCTTGAGAAACTATAAGGATACAGCTCCAGATTTAATGAGCTGGCTTAATGAGATATTCCCCATTGAAGAAAAGTTCAACGAGGATGATATCTACATAGCCTCAAAGCTAGGATGCGCAGAGCTTATAAAGAGCGGATGCACCTGCTATGCCGATATGTACTTCAAAGCCTGGAAGACTGTCAAAGCAACCAAGGAAGCTGGGATAAGAGCTGTTATTGGCCAGACATTCTTCGGTGGCATTGAAGAGACTGAGAAGAGAATAAAGGAGTTCTATCCTCAGGTCAGAGCTGCAATAGATGGTGATGATAGGTTCAGGGTAGATGCAGCGGTACACTCTATATATACATGTACAGCTGAAACCTATGTGAGAGCCTCTGAATGGGCAAGAGAAATCGGTGGATTTTTAAACACTCATTTAGCTGAGACTAAGACGGAGCTTGATGGTTGTCTTAAAGAGCATAAAATGAGGCCTGCTGAGTATCTGGATAAGATCGGTGCATTCATTGATGGCAGAACATATCTGGCACATGGCGTATATCTGAATGACAATGAGCTTGATATCATAAAGAGCCACAAGGCATCTATAGTCCATAACCCGATTTCTAATTGTAAGCTTGCATCAGGAATTGCCAATGTTCATCACTATTTTGATAAGGGCATAAACGTTGCACTTGGAACAGATGGAGCTAGCTCAAACAATAACCTTAATATGCTGAAGGAAGCAAATGTAGCAGCCCTTTTATCTACTGTAACAAACATGAATCCTGTTGCCATCCCTCCATATGACATACTCTCTATGGCAACTATAAACTCTGCAAGAGCTCTAGGCCTCAATGAAAAGATAGGCACACTTGAAGTAGGTAAGGAAGCTGATCTTATACTTATAAATACGGACAGCATCAATTTAAGTCCATTAAATGATCCATTCTCTGCTATAGTCTTTGCAGCTGATAGATCTAACATAGACTATGTATTCTCTAAAGGTGATGCTGTTTTGGAAAAAGGTGAACTAACAAAGCTCGATGAAGAAGAATTGAAGTATAATATAAACAGAACATTCGAAGATTTATTAAGGAGATAAAAAATGAGTGGTTATTTTTTCGATAAGGACATTACAAAGAAATCTGTAAACGACAAGACTGCAAGAAAGATTCTTGCTCACGGTAAAGAGATGATGGTTTGCCATCTATACTTTGAGACAGGTGCAATCGGAGAGGCTCATAGACATCCACATACACAATGCGTATATATTCTATCTGGCCGTTATGAGTTCAATATTGAAGGCGATAACACAATCATCAAGGCAGGTGATTCTGTATTTGTTCCATCTAATGCACTTCATGGCCTAGTATGCCTAGAGAAAGGTGAGCTATTAGATATCTTCACTCCAGAGCGTGAGGACTTTCTAGCATGATGGAAGACTTCAAGGCTCTTGAATTCATAGATGATGAGCTTGTATTGATTGATCAGAGAGTCCTGCCAGAGACGCTTACCTATTACAAGGCAAAGACAAGTGATGAGGTAGCATTCTCAATCAAGGATATGATTGTACGTGGCGCCCCTGCAATCGGCGGCGCTGCTGGCTATGGTGTATATTTAGCAGCTAAGGAAGCTAAAGGCGATAAAGCTTCATTTGAATCAAAATGCGAGACTATAAAAACATCTCGTCCAACTGCTGTTAATCTGATGTGGGCAGTTGAGCGAATGAGGAGCGTTGCAAAGAACAGCAATATGGACCTTGACGCTTTGAAAGCTGAAGCAGATGCTATTGTCAAGGAAGATATCGCGATGAATCTCAAAATCGGCGAAATCGGACAAAGCGTAATAAGGCCTAATGCAACAATACTTACTCATTGCAATGCCGGTGCACTTGCAACATGCGGCTGGGGAACTGCACTAGGTGTTATTAAAAGTGCTTTCTATAGCAATAAGAATATCTTTGTATATGCAGATGAGACACGACCGAGATTCCAAGGTGCAAGACTTACAGCCTGGGAG
>CAVHSB010000035.1:5457-15959 GCA_963638635.1 Flexilinea sp. | reverse complement strand
AGAAATATCTCTTTGTTTTTTGCTTCAGGTCTTGCTTCGAGAATATAGTCTGCTATTGCATTCATTGTCTTTCCGGAGAGAGGCAATTCGACTTTTTTTCCAGTTTTAGATTGAGCTATGGACAAAACACCTTTCTTCCAGTCAATGTCTCCAAGATTAAGGTGTCTTATATCTATAGCCCTAAGCCCGGTGTCTATGCCGAGAGTGAGTATTGCGTAATCTCTTTTTCCTCTGTCAGTACTTCTATCTACAGCAGAAAGGAGTTTTTTAATCTCCTCGCGTGAGAATGGCTTTACGATTCCCTCACGGTTCGTCCTTACCTGTAAGAAACTTATGTCATGTTGTATGTTTCCAATATTGTTAGTTCTAAAGTACGCAGACAGGTATCTTAATGCCCGCATCGTTCTTCCTATGCTTCCGCTATTGGTGTTTGGAATAACATTGATGATGAAATCCATCAAAACGCTGTCTGATGTACCTTCAGGCGAAAGGCCTTGCTCTCTGATCCAACAGAAAAAATGTCTAAGAACAGTCTCCATCTCCTTCCAGGCTTCGCCTTCAAGCTTTGCTGCCTCAAGGATTGACGTTATCAATGCCAAGTCCTGTTCTGAAACAAGGTATCCACTTTGCGGTACGCGCTTGGCAAAAACAAATTCACCTGTTTCCAGAATGTTTCTGAGTAACCCGACGACAAAAGAGGTGAACCGAAGATAACCAAGACATGGTTTTCCCTTGCCACTTCGTCCACCAGCCTCAAAATCTTTCATGTAACTATCAAGAAGACTTTTGATTTCCTCGTCTGGAGCCTTTGTTGTTTGGTACTTGCGTATACTGTTGCAAACAACTTTGTAATTTTTCAGTGATTCAGGTACAAGTCCACGAGCGTCAATACCCGCAATGAGCATTTGTATCATGCTCTCCAATCGTTTTACATTTTGTTCCATAGGAACCTCCTGAGAAGAGGTTAACATGAAATTTAATGCCGACAATTTAATCTTTCGGCTCTACGCAAATTGTTCAAGCTGAAAGATTTGATTTTTCTCTATCGGCATTAATAAAAAGTCGGCATTTGGGCTATAGAAACGAGTTTCCAGACATTGAAGTCTCATCTTCGCCTTCAGAAGTCGACACAGTCCATCGATTACATGCAGATCCATGCAAGTACAGCCATCGCAATGTTGCAGTTCCAGATGTTAGCCTACCGGAGACGAACCGAGTCTGATGAGGTGAGTTATGGTGCTTTGTTCTTGATTCTCGTAAATGAATACTCGGATGCAGCAATGAAGGAAGCTCTTACAAGACTACTCTCATTGTTTGCTCAGAAAGTGTCGGAAAACTTCTCAATTCCTCTGGACTCAATCATGGCTATGGTCGACGAGTTCATAGAGGCTCTTCCTCATGATATTAAACACTGCCTGATTGAAGAGAAGAAAACTGCCTAAATTCAGGCTTCATGCAACTGCGAAGTTTGAGTGATAAATTCAAATCAAAATTCAAGAATAGGATAGATAAGTCGTTTATAATCCATCCAAAGAATCTTATGGCCGATGAAGATATCATCAGGTATCCTGCTTATATGACCTTTCTCATCAAGCCATAATGCTTTTCGTTGTCTTTCTCTCTATGATCTCAGTTTGAAGCATTATCTTCTTTGAAGTCTCTTCTCCGTTTAAGAGAGCAAGTATGGTTCTGACTGCTGTTATGCTTGTGTCATATAGCTTATTGTCTATACTTGTAAGTGGTGGTATTCCGATCTCTGCATAGCGTGAGTTGTTGATAGCTATTACCGATATCTTCTCCGGGATTTTGATAGACATCTCAGAAAAGAGATTAAGAGCTACTAACGCGATATAGTCCTCTGAGAAGATTATTCCATCAATGTGATCATAAGCTTCAATGAATTCTCTTATGCACTTCTTCATCTCGGAAAGATCATCTGGTACATATTGTACGAGCCCGGCATCCTTGAGAGCCTTCTTGTAGCCATCTACCTTCTTGAGATTACTTGGGGTTTTATGATCTAGTATGAACGCAATTCTCTTGCATCCAGTTCTTTCAAGGAGCTTAACAGCATCAAATACGCCACTCTCTTCGTCTGCGATTATTCCGTAGATATTTTCACTCTCGATATATCCATTGCATAGCACAGCAGGAATATCTGGCATATAGAGCTCCAATGCTTCCTTTACAGCCTCGCTTTGGTAGATAGAGCCCATCATTATGATGCCCTCTACGTTTCTTTCACTCAGCATCTGTATATAGCTCTTTATTGAATCATCTTCGGGTCCTGTGTTGCATATTATGCATGAGTATCCATGCTTTGAGAGCTCTCTCTCTATATATACAATGCCATCTGTATGCTGTGCAGTTCTAAGGTCTGCAATGAAAATGCCAAGCATCCTTGTTGATTGGTTTACCAGGTTTCTTGCGGTTGCGTTAGGAACAAAGTTCCTTTTTTCAATGATTTTGAGGATCTTGTTTCTTGTAGCTTTCTTAACATAAGGATAGCCATTGATGACTCTAGATACAGTAGATGCTGAGCATCCAGCTTCTTCTGCTATCTCATATATTGTTACAGTTGACATTGATTATTAAGTCTCCGGATTAAGTTAAGCTTAAAGGATATTAGAGGTTGCCTAAGAAGAGGAGGATAGATTCTAATGATCCTTTAAACATTAACTTTCGACATTACATATCTTGCAGGATAAATGCAAAGTTGACAAGAGAAATTATTATCAGTCTTCGTAATCCATGATTACCTTAGACTCTAGATACTTTGGATAGTCATTGATCCATTTATCATGGATAGGACTTTTTATATACGCATCAAGCGCATCTTTCTCCATATCTACAATTACCATCAGATCATATCTGTTTGATATATCAATGCAATTCTTGTGCGGACTTACCTTGTGAACTCCTTCTACAGTATTTTCCATTCCCTTGAAGAGCTCTCCGATTTCATCTGCAAGCTTTGCTTTATCTTTTACAGTCTCATTGAACTTTACTATTACGTGATGCTGCATATTATCTCCTTTTAACAATATTGAGCTAAAAAGGAGCTTTATTCAAGAAAATATTGCAATCGGTTTCAGGCTGTTGAACTATAGACTAGTTTTGTTAGATTAAAGTACGATTGCATCATGGACTTTTTAAAAGCAATAATCCTTGGTGTCGTCCAGGGAATAACAGAGTGGCTTCCAATCTCTTCGACAGCGCATCTTTTAATATTCGATAATCTATTGAAGATGAGCGGCTCTGAAAGCTTCAAGAGCTTATTCTTAGTCGTAATACAGCTAGGATCAATAGCAGCCGTATGTGTCGTATATTTCAACAGGCTGTGGCCTTTTAAGAAGAATAGGAGTGAGAGTGTAAAGGCATTATCACTTTGGGCTCATGTAGTAGTCTCTGCAATTCCTGCTGCAATATTAGGCTTTGTCTTAGATGATCTTATGGATGAGTACCTTAATGTATGGTATGTAATTGCTGCTGCTTTAGCGCTATATGGTGCTTTGTATATAATCCTAGAAAAGAAAGCTCATATAAGCGTCAAGTATGATACAGTCGAGAGCGTATCATATAAGAAAGCCTTTGAGCTTGGTCTTTTCCAGGCACTTGCTATAATTCCTGGAACATCACGTTCTGGTTCTACGATACTTGGTGGTATTGTGCTAGGGCTTTCAAGAGAGGTTGCTGCTACGTATAGCTTCTTTATGGCTATTCCTGTAATGGCAGGTGCATCTCTTTTGAGATTCGTGAAGTATGCAAAGGCTTTAAGCTCTAATGAGTGGGCCTTGTTAGCTGTTGCAACATTAGTCTCATTTCTTGTATCTCTTGTTGTAATCAAGGGTCTTGTAGCATATGTAAGAAGACATGATTTCTCAGCCTTTGGCATCTATAGAATTGCATTAGCAATAGTTCTTGTTGCTGTGAACGTATTATGAAGAAAACCGTATTAGCTTTTATATTGTTTGTAACATCACTTTCTCTGCTGAATGCAGATCCAGAACTTATCTGGGCATCTGGAATAGGTGTTGGATATACGAATCTAGCAACAGCAAGAGATGGGGTATCACATAATTTTGAAACAGTTCCATTCATTATCCAGACAGAACTTGATGGCTATACGATACTCAATAATCTAGGCTGGTTTATCAATATCGGAGGATGCTTTCCTGGAGAGGCTAGAGATAATGGTGATAAAATCAAGGTAAGCAATGCCGGAGAGCCTATCTACTTGAGATGCGGCTTTATCGGGCGTCTCCCGATTACACATACATTAGGCTTTGAGGCCAAGCTTGGTATAGGGTATATGAAGGATACTAAGAGGGTATATCTATTTGATGATACCAAGAGCTACCTCAAGAGGGATGTCTTTACTTTGATTGGCGGACTGTCCTTCTATTCGTATATAACTGAGGATGGATTCATAGGCTTCAGAATAGGTGCTGACTATGCTTATGCGCCTTGTATTTCTGGCAGTAATGTTGGCATTGAGGGCAGGAGCCCAAGCCATGAGCTATATCCTGTAGTAGCGATATTCATGGGGATATAGAAAAAGAGGACATGCATGTCCACATGTCCTCCATAGAAAGCTTATTTTATAAGTGCTTTAAGGTTATTCAAAGCATTCTGATCGATTACTTCCCAAGGGAAGCTTACATCGGTTCTTCCAAAGTGTCCGCCAGCTGCTGCTTTCTCGAAGCCTGGCTTTCTGAGATCATACTTCTTGATCATCATTGCAGGTCTTAGATCGTAGTTCTCTCCAACCCATTTAACGAGCTCTTCCTCTGAAAGCTTGCCTGTTGAGAATGTATCGATATGCAAAGATACTGGCTGTGCAACGCCAATTGCGTAAGCAACCTGTATTTCGCACTCCTTGGCTGCTCCTGCGGCTACTATAGTCTTTGCAATGTTTCTCATTGCATATGCTGCTGTTCTATCTACCTTTGTTGCATCCTTACCTGAGAATGCGCCACCACCATGATGAGCATAACCACCATAGGTATCTACGATGATTTTTCTGCCTGTTAGGCCTGTATCTGCTGCAGGACCTCCAAGAACGAATCTGCCAGTTGGGTTAATGAAGAACTTGGTATTCTCATCAATCATGCTAGCAGGAAGTGCTGGAAGAATTACCTTTTCCTTCATTTCGTTCCTTAGTGTTTCCAATGATACTGATGGATCATGCTGTGTTGAAAGCACTACCGCATCGATTCTCTTGGCTTTGCCATTATCGTACTCAATAGTTACCTGGCTCTTTCCGTCTGGTCTGAGATATGAAATCTCTCCATTCTCTCTCTTTCTTGTAAGCTCTGCTGTAAGCTTTCTTGCAAGAGTAAGAGCAAGAGGCATGTACTCTTCGCCCTCGTCATTTGCATAGCCGAACATCATTCCCTGGTCTCCAGCGCCTAGTGTCTCACTATCCTCATATGCGTTGTTGACGCCCATTGCAATATCTCCAGATTGCTCATGAAGTGAGCATGTGATATTTGCATTCTGGTCAAATCCGTACTCAGCCTTTGTGTATCCGATACCCTTGATTACTCTGCGTGCTACATCAATGTAGTCTACATGAGCTTTGGTTGTAATCTCGCCCATGATATGTACAGCTCCGCTTTCGCAGGTTGTCTCGCATGCGCATCTTGATGCTGGATCTTCCTTTAATAATGCATCAAGGATAGCATCTGAAATCTGATCACAGACTTTGTCTGGATGGCCTTTTGTTACTGATTCTGAAGTAAAATAATATTTCATTGAACTCCTCTTTCTATCTGATATTCCATAAAGAGGATGAAGAGCTGGATTAAAACCATCAATCAAGCTTTAGCACCTTTCATAAGTAGGTTGCTGTGTGGTCTTCGGGCTTGCCCCTAACACACTCTCTATGGTCTTATGTATATTCGCACTATGAGTTGTTATAGTCAATAAGCGTATTATGTATTATGTAACAAATAATTAAGTATGTTTAAAAATTGATCTTTATCCATATTGATTGAACTATTTTTGTCGAATGTATAAGATAGTCCTATGCTTACATTAGATACAGTTTATCAAGCCAGCTTTGCTTTAAAGCCGGTTGCTAGATGCACAGATCTGATTCGTGCACCAAAGATGTTCCCAGAGGATGATGTTTATTTAAAGACAGAGAATCTTCAGATCACAGGCTCATTCAAGGTCCGTGGTGCGTACTATAAGATGTCAAAGCTCACCGAAGAGCAGAAGAAAAAGGGTGTAATCGCATGCTCTGCAGGCAACCATGCACAGGGTGTTGCTCTTGCAGCTGCAAGACAGGGCATTGACAGCATTATATGTATTCCAGAGGGTGCTCCTATTTCAAAGGTTGAAGCAACAAGATCCTATGGTGCTAAGGTAGAGCTTGTTAAGGGCGTATATGATGATGCATATGCTAGAGCTGTTGAAATCGTAAAAGAGACTGGTAGGACAATGATCCATCCATTCAATGATCCAGATGTCATTGCGGGGCAGGGTACAATTGGCCTTGAAATACTTGATCAGCTACCAGATGTTGATGCTGTGATAGTTCCAGTTGGTGGTGGTGGACTTATAAGCGGTGTCGCATTCACTATGAAGATGCTAAAGCCATCTATCAAGGTGTATGGTGTGCAATCCTCAGGTGCTCCATCAATGCTGAATTCTCTTGAGCATCATAAGGTTGAGGCACTTTCTAAGGTTGCAACAATCGCAGATGGTATTGCTGTAAAGTGCCCTGGAGATCTCACATATGAATATGTTGAGAAGTATGTAGATGAGGTTGTGACAGTTACAGATGATGAGGTTGCTGATGCTATTTTGCAGCTTATGGAGAAACAGAAGCTTGTAGCAGAGGGAGCTGGTGCCGTAGCTGTAGCTGCTGCGCTTTTTAAGAAGATAGATATTAAGGGCAAGAAGACTGTATGTCTCGTATCTGGTGGAAACATTGATGTAACAATTCTTTCAAGAGTAATCAATAGAGCTCTCATCAAGGAAGGGCGTATTGCAGATATTACAGTTGAGCTTGTTGATAAGCCGGGACAGCTTGTAGAGGTTTCATCAATCATTGCACGTTTGGGTGCCAATGTTGTATCTGTACAGCATGATAAAACTGGACGTGAGACTGATCTCAATGGATGTACTCTATCTGTTTCTATGGAAACAAGAAACCATGAGCATGTGGAAGAGATAAAGAAAGCTCTATCAGATGCTGGATTTAAGTTCGTAAAAGGTAAAAATGAAGCTTAACTTCTTTTTTGATGTTGATGGAACACTCCTGCCATTTGGCAAGGATGTTCCTGAATCAGCTATAAGAGCCATAGAGGAGGCTAGGAAAGCAGGAGACAGAATCTTCCTGGCAACAGGAAGAAGCACTGCTGAAATATCTAAGAAATTAGATGTCATTCCAATTGATGGAGGTGTCTATTCTGCGGGAGCTGCAGTGTATGCTGATGGCAAGCTCCTCTATAAGAGAGTCTTCACAGAAGAAGAGAAGGCTGAGGCTTATAAGACTATAGCTGATTTCTCTCTTGATGTTTTCATCCAAACAGATACTGGCACTTATTTTACTAAAGAAAGCTATGATTTCTTCAAAGCTTCAATGGTTGAATATGCTGGTGCAGTTATAGATATTCCTAATTGCATTGTTGTAGATAAGCTTCCTTTGGATATTGAAATGAATAAGATGCTTATAATATCGAGAGATAGGCGCATAGAAGAGGTCAGAGAGGCATTCAAGGGCAAGTTCACGGTTGTAGATAATACAGTAGGGCTTCCACAGGATCTTATGGCTGAGGTTGTGCTTCCAGATATAACAAAGGCAACAGGAATAGAGAAGATCATAGAGTACTATGGCGACAAGAAGGATAGCGTAGTGGCTATCGGTGATGGTGCTAATGACATTGAGATGGTTGAGTATGCTTCACTTGGAATTGCTATGGGAAACTCATCAGACTCTCTAAAGGCTGTTGCAGATTATATTACAGATGATGTTGAAAGAGATGGTCTTGAGAAAGCCATTTGGCATGCAAGAAAAACAAAGAGTTGAAAAAGCTATTTAATCTAACTTAGAATCTGATTGGTAACGAATATGATTGATGATGCAAAGAGAATAAAAGCCGAGTATCGAAGTTCTATCCGAAGCAAAGTCCTTATCAAGAATGCTTTACTTTCTTTAATGAGAGAGAAGAGCTTTGATAAGATTACAGTTACCGATATCGTAGATAGAGCAGATATCAACAGGGGTACATTCTATGCTCATTTCAAGGATGTGAGAGATGTACTTGATAAGATTTGTGCAGGAATGGTTGATGAGATTCTCTTGTCAATTAAAGATACCTCAATTGATGCTATAGTCAAGGATAACTCGATTGTATTCAAGAAGATCTCTGATTACATCTCAAAGGATCTTGAATATTTCAGGCTTGTATTGCAAATTGATGGCATACATGACTTCATACTCAGAAAGAAAACTGATGCAATTAAGACCTTGATGCAAAGTGAGGATATTAAGGCACTTGCAGATAGAAGAGAGGCTGAGATTGTATTGGATTTTGCACTCTCTGCTATTGTTGATACCTATTCAGATATCGTGCTTGAGCGAATATCTGTATCTCTAGATGATGCTCCTGCGTATCTCTCAAAGCTTATAAATACGATTTTGAACTATTATCCGGCATCATCTAAATAAAGCAGCAGCAAAGTCTCAGCATCAATAGCGTAAGACAGAAGTTGAGGATTCCGCCTGCAGCTGATGGCTTATAATGTGTTGTCGAATACTCTCTGTAGTAGTTTGTGTTGCTGTTCATTCTAGCTCTGAAGGTCTGGTATTGGATATTATCCGGTTCTAATTCCAAAGCTCTCTTTATATCATTTTCTGCACCTTGGCTATCACCAGAGTAGGTTCTTGCAACAGCAGATAGATAGTACCAGCGTCCGTTTCTCCTAGACTCTTCGACACCAGATAGCGCATTGAGGGCTTCCCTGTAGCGTCTTGCATTAATATAGCTTACAGCGGCCTGAAGCTCTATTGGCTCTTCGTATCCATCTCTCTTTTGATAGCTGTAGCTGCTATAGCTTTCACTAGCATAGCTCTTTTTATTCATTATCGCATCGTATGCTGCATTGATTTTCTGCATCTCCTCTGCAGCCTTAGGATCATTTCCAGTTACATCCGGATGATATTTCTTTGCAAGAGTCTTATATGCTTTCTTGACCTCTTCCTCTGTTGCAGAGGAAGAAAGCCCTAATACTTTGTATGGATCTGTCATCTGCTCTCCTTCTTGAATCTTGACCAGATGCCACTGTAGATGATGTTCCTCATGATAGGTACGCTATCATCAAGCGGAAGTCGCTCAAAAACTATTGATGCATCAGCGGCTGCGTTTAAAAGCAGCTTCTCTGCATCCTTTTCTCCGATATTATCAGGATAAGGATTGAAGCATCCCTTTCTCTTATCTTTTTTTCTGTCATCCCATCCATCAATGAGATATACAAATCTTCCAAGAGCTTCCCCTAGAGCTCTGAGCTCTGGAGAGAAATGGAACTCTGGATCCATGACGAAAATCTCACCAAGAATCTTTCCAAATAGCAAAGATAAGGCTTCTGGATTCTTCTCATTCCTTTCCTCTCTTTGCCTTAGCTCGTCGAGATTAGATTTCAATACCGCATATTGTCTTGGATATTTCTCACTTAGCTCTATAGCTATATGCTCGTATTTTCTTGCCTTGCCAATATCCTTGTGCTCATCTGCAATGTTATCAAGCAGAGAGAAATAGAATAAAAGCATTTGCATATCTGCAGCATAATCTGTAGCACTTCCTGCATATGTGTAATTGTGAGGGAAGAGAGGTCGTACTATGCAGCGCTCTTTGCCCTTTATAGGCTTTTCATTGTATATATCTGCAAGCAGTATAGTCAAAAAGACCATATCGAAGGAGAGTGAATGTATCCCCTTGATTCCATACTTGCTGCTAAGTACATGACATAGACCACAATAGTAGGCTCTATAGTCTAGACGCATTTCCTTATCAGCATTTATACGAGAGAGTGTTATATATCCAAACATGCTAGGTTCTCTTTATGAATTGTTCCTGACATTTTGGACACTTGATTTTGATCTTGCCCTTACCCCTAGGAACTCTTAGCTCTGTTTTGCATTTAGGACACTTATAATATTTATATAGCTTCTTGCTCTCTTTTCTCTCTTTCTTGATTCTAGCCTTATCTGCTCTTTCCTTTGCTTTTCTCTCTCTTTCTGCTTTCTTGAGATCATCGCTAGTTGGAGTAGCATTTCTGTATTGTGTGCTATTGAAATTATTTGCAAAGGAATTATAGAAGGAGTCATTAGAAGAGGCGTAATCGGTTTTCTTTCCGAATATCGCAAGGAACTTATCATTCTCAGCTCTTCTTTTTGCAATATTCCTGCTGAGCATTCTGAAGGATGAATATATGGCTAAGATGAGAGCTGCAGCATCTATAGCAGCTCTTATCGTTTCATTATCTATAAC
>CAVHSB010000035.1:0-5447 GCA_963638635.1 Flexilinea sp. | reverse complement strand
CTATAACAGATCCTATAATGGCTATGATCACTGCTGCAACAATTAAGAAAACTGAGAAGTGATCTGAGCCATTCCGTCTCTGAAAAGGAGAATTATTCTGATACATATATTAAATATAGTTAAAGGAAATAAAGTTGCCAATTCTATTTTATTGTATTTTTTGTGTATTGGTGGAAAATAGGTCATATGAAAATCATTGCACACCGTGGCTGGAGCGAATGTTATCCAGAAAATACTATGCTTGCGTTTGAAAAGGCAGCTGAGGTAAATGCGGATGGGATAGAGCTTGACGTACATCTATCTAAGGACGGAGAGGTCATGATCATCCATGATGAGGCATTAATCAGAACTACAGGAAGGGAAGGGGTAGTGGCTGACTATAAAAGAAGTGAGCTTGAGAGAATATCTGCAGGGAAGACAAAGCAGGATGAATTTGGCTTTACGCCAATTCCTTCCCTTGAGGAATTTTTGAGCTTTTTAGCTGGTACAGCTTTGATGGTGAATATAGAGCTGAAGACTGCGCCTGTGTATTATCCAGGACTAGAGGAGAAGACGCTAGCTCTGGTAAGAAGATTCGGACTTGAGTCCAGAGTATTATTCTCATCCTTCAATTGGCTTTCAGTGATGAAACTGAAGGAGCTTGCTCCATCGATACCAGGTGGATTATTGATTGATCTTCCAAAAATTAAGAATATAGGTTATCAGATACACGATCTTAAGCTTCAGGCTTATCATCCGTCATACGCACTTTTAGATGATGAGGCAGTAAAGGAGCTGCATGCTAATAATGTAGATATCAATGTATGGACTGTAAATGAGGAAGAGGATATGAAGCAATGCCAGAGGTGGAATGTAGAGGGGCTTATAACCAATAATCCAGATCTGGCAATAAAGCTATTTAGATGATTTCTCACACCATCTTTTCATGAATACTTCAGTGCTTCTATCCATTTCCTTCATGAAATCTGATGAATATTTTCTGTTGAAGTAATGGTCTGCATATGTCTCAACCAGCCCATGAGGGATTATCTTCTTTGCTTTGAAGCTCTCTGTGTGCTTCTTGTACATTTCGTCGCACTCTGCTACGTCCTGCTCATGGTACTTATTAGAAAAGAAGATGAACTTCTCATCTGGGCGAAGCGTCATATCGCCCTTACGTTCTCCCTTTGGATATCCGAAAATCAGCATTGATGCAGGAGCTGCTAATGCAGGGAGCTCTAGAAGCTTCTGAAGCTCCTCGTAATTTTCGATAATATCGCCGATGAAGCATGACCCGAGTCCCATGGCCTCCGCCGCTATAGCTGCAGTCTGTGATGCAATTATTGCATCCTGCATGGCTAGATGAAGATAGCCTAGTCCAGGATGCCTTAGTTCCTTCTGGCATCTCTCTGCACTGCCTCCATCCTTGATCCAATTGTACCATCTCTCGTAATCAGCAAGGAATACCCATACGCCAGGAGCTTTAGCTATCATTGGCTGATTGTCGCATATTTTAGCAAGCTGTTCCTTAACGTTTTGATCTGTGACTTCGATGACTGAATAGGTTGTCATATTGCCACCGCTAGGAGCTCTTAGTGTGAGCTCCTTGAGCTTTTTAAGTACTTCTGGCTCTATAGGTCTATCTTCGAATGATCTTATTGAGCGTCTTTTCTCAAGTAGTTCGATTGTTTGATTATTCATGAAAATAGGATATTTTATTATATCTTTATTGACAAGGATGCAAAATGAGAACTATTCTCATTTTCTGTTATGCCTTATTCCACAATCCATAAAACAGAGCTACTAGATTTCTTCAAGAAAAATAAAGAGCAGATTTTCTCTGCAGATGAGGTCTATGATGCTCTATCTGATATTCCTAAAAGCACACTATATAGGCTTTTATCAAAGCTGACAGATGAAGGGCTTCTTGAGAAGGCTGCAACAGACGATAGAGTAGTCGGCTATCACTATTCTGATTCAACCTGCCCTCATCATCTTCATCTTCTATGCTCAAAGTGCGGACGTTTGGAGCATCTATCTGAGAGCGAGAGCGAGAAGCTTGTTGATATCTTCCAGAAGGAGACTTCGTTTAAGATGTGCTTGTCTGGTACAGTTGAGGGCATATGCAAGGAGTGCCAGAGATGAAGAGGCTATTATTCATATTGCTATTTATTTCTTTGGTTTTAATATCATGCAATAAGAAATCTGAAGCTGGGGAATCTAAGCTAAAGGTGGTTGCAATAGATTTTCCATCCTATGATGCTGCTAGATTCCTATTGAAGGATGAGGCTAGTCTCTCATTGCTATTGCCTCCTGGTGTGGATATGCACCATTATGAGCCGACACCTAAGGATATGATAGAGGTATCAAATGCAGATCTCGTTATCTTTACTGGTGGTCCATCGGATGAATGGGTATATAGGGTATTGGAGAGTGCGGATAGCAAATCCTATTTCACCTTGATTTCTGTTGTAGAGCTTCTTGATGAAGAGCTTATCGAAGGTATGGAAAGTGAAGAAGAGGCGGAAGAGGGCGAAGAGATAGATGAGCATGTATGGACTAGTCCAATGAATGAGATAGCGATTCTTTCAAAGCTTTCAGAAAAGCTTATCGAGCTTACAGGAGAGGCTATTTACAAAGAACGCCTTGAGAATGTTAAGAGTGAGCTATTGGTTATAGATAGCGACTTCAGAGCTATAGTGGCTGCTTCTACCTTAGATACTCTTATATTTGCATCCCGTTTTCCTCTTCGCTATTTTGTTGAAGAGTATGGAATAAAATACTATGCAGCTTTTCCTGGCTGTGCTGAGGAGAGTGAGCCAAGTGCCAAGACTGTTGCTTTTCTGATAGATAAGGCAAAGGAGCTTAAGGTTCCATTTATTCTCAATATAGAGCTATCCTCTTCTCTTATTGCAAATACAATTGCAAGTGAGGCTGGTGTTAAGGTCGCGGTTTTTCAATCGTTGCACAACGTAAGCGTTGAGGATTTCAATAGGGGCGAGAACTATCTTACCTTGATGAGACGCAATGAGGCAGTACTTAAGGAGGCACTTAATGCTCATAAGGTGCAATAATATATCTCTTGGCTACGAGAATGATGTAATTCTCTCTGGTCTTTCCTTCAAGGTTGAAGATGGAGACTATCTATGCATTGTTGGAGAGAATGGATCTGGCAAATCTACGCTTGTTAAGACTGTTTTGGGACTTATAGAGCCTATAAGAGGCAAGGTAGAGTATAGCGGGCTTAAAAGATCAGAGATAGGCTATCTTCCACAAAAGAGCGCTATACAGCGTGATTTTCCATCCTCTGTCATGGAGGTAGTGCTATCTGGGACACTCAATAGAAGGCATTCCTTTCTGGGCTATACAAGGGACGAGAAGAATAAAGCACAGGATACTCTTAAACGTCTTGGAATGGAGAGATATATAAAAGCATCCTATCAGGAGCTATCCGGAGGACAGCAGCAAAGAGTATTGCTATCCCGTGCGCTAATGGCAACAGAGAAGGTATTGCTGCTTGATGAGCCAGTTACAGGACTCGATATCAAGGCCTCAAGTGAGCTATATGCGCTTATAAGAGAGCTCAATCACAATGGTATTGCCATAATTATGGTTACTCATGATATTCACCCTGCCTTGAATGATTCAAAGACGATTCTTCATCTGGCTCAGAATGAATATTTCTTCGGATGTAAGGATGACTATTTCAAATCAGATTTCGGCAAGGAATTCCTAGAAGAAGCGGGGCATGAGCATGATTAATGAGATTCTTTCTTATCCTTTTTTATCTAGAGCGTTGTTTACAGGCCTATTGGTCTCATTGACTGCATCCCTAATCGGCGTTTCGCTTACTTTAAGGCGATATTCAATGATTGGAGATGGACTGTCACATGTAGGCTTTGGCGCATTAGGTGTTGCTGCCTTATTGTCTATCGCACCAATGCTGTTGACTGTGCCTGTTGTAGTTCTATCCTCTATTGTTCTATTGATGATATCTGAAAGAAAGAAGGATGGGGGGGATAGCGCTATCGCCTTGATATCCTCAAGTGCACTTGCTATTGGTGTCATTGCGGTATCAGTAGGAGGAGTAAACACTGATCTTAATTCATTCCTCTTTGGCTCTATTCTGTCTGTTTCAAAAAGTGATGCAATCACATCCGTAGTGCTGTCTTTAATTGCACTCTTTTCATATATAGTCTTTTATCATCAAATATATGCAACAACATTTGATCCAGTATTTAGTAAGGCTACCGGAATAAGAGTAGAGAGATATACTCTTCTCTTATCTATTCTGACTGCTCTTTCGGTAGTAATAGGAATGAGGATACTAGGCTCTCTTTTGATATCAGCAATTATAATATTCCCAGCAACTATAGCGATAAAGCTTTCAAAAAGCTATAAGACTGTTACAATAGCTGCAGCTATAGAGTCTCTCTTAGCCTTCTTCATTGGCTTTATGCTTTCTTATGCTCTATCTCTTCCAACAGGAGCAAGCATAGTAGTGACGCATTTAGCTCTATTCATATTTGCTTTGATTTTCAGAAACGTAAGAATTGCTTTTCATAAACAAAAATAAACTTACTGAAACAAAAGATGAAAAAATAAGAAAAAACTATTGAGTTTCTTAAAAAGAGGTTTATACTAGTCACTCATATCGGAGGGTCGGGTATGTATTTCAATGGAATTTGGAGCTCGGTATTTGTTGATTTAGAGTACATTCTGAGATTGCTTCTAGCCGCAATCTGTGGTGCACTTGTTGGACTCGAAAGAGAGAAAAGACAGAAAAATGCAGGTCTTAGAACTCATATTATAGTAGCTATGGCATCTGCTTTGATGATGATTGTATCAAAGTATGGCTTCTTTGATGTAATGAAAGTCGGCTTGAGTCCTGATCCTTCTCGTATTGCAGCTGGTGTAGTTACTGCTATTGGTTTCTTAGGTGGTGGTGTAATCTTCATAAGAAAGGACAATGCAGTTGGTCTTACAACAGCAGCTGGTCTATGGGCAACAGTAGGTATTGGTATAACAATCGGCGCTGGAATGTATATTACAGGCGTTGCATGCACTCTTTTGATGCTATTGGTGCAGACTATAATGCACTCTCATCATATGAAGATGTTCTCACAGACTGTTGGTCAGATTACTGTTAATCTAACTAAGCATAACATCACTGTAGATCAGCTTAAGGAAGATATGGATAGAGATGGAATTACTATAAAGAACCTTGCTCTTAAGAAGACAGACAGCAACGAAGTAATCTTCTCTGCTACGGTTTCTCTATCTAAGAAGTATCCTCTTGTTGATTTGATTAACGAATTCACTAATCAGGGCATTTTTGATTCTTTTGAAATCTATACTCTAACGTAGTGTATTCTGAAAAAACAACAAAATGCAACAAATTCAAAAGTCTTTACAATGTAAATAATAAGAGCTCAAATGGGCTCTTATTTTTACATGTAATAAACTTC
>CAVHSB010000034.1:9770-16021 GCA_963638635.1 Flexilinea sp. | reverse complement strand
ATGATCACTCAGCAATGGGTGAGTACCACTACTACCCTGAGCTTGGCTACAAGGGACAGTGGTTTGATCCTATAGCAAACTTCAATTACAGAGGCCCTAGCTGGCTTATAACTGATCCTTTGATGGATGGGACGCACATGATGGAGCAGCAGAGAGTTACATATCCTGAGGCTCCTAAAGGTGCTATGCCTGCATTAAGGGCAGGAGACGTGAGATGGAAAGACTATAAGGTAAAGGCTGAAGTAAGAGTTTTTACTCATTCAGAGCCTTGCGGCATTCTCTTTCACTATCAGACAAGCATGATGCACTATGGCTTCTTTTTGACAAAGAATGGTGCAGAGCTTCATAGAGTAGACAAGATGCATAGAGTTCTCCTTGCATCGGCTTCGATTGTCTGGAATGAAGACGACTTTCATTTGATGGAGGTTGAGGTCCAGAATAATAGCTATAGATGCTATCTTGATGGAACTTTGGTATTCAATGTAAGCGATGATGTATACTCATCAGGCTGCATTGCTCTTTCTGCATGCATGCCAACTCAATATAAGAGCGTTGAGGTATTGATGGAAGATGAGGCCTATGATGCATATCAGAGGGCCATTGATGAGGAGAACGCTAAGGTTGAGAAGCTGAGAAGTGAGCATTCAAAGCCTAAGGCTATACAGAAGATTGATCTGAAGAATTTTGGTTCTGGCAGACAGCTTAGATTTGGTCATTTAACTGGTACTGATGAGCTTTTCTTTGTAATATGTCAGCCTCAGCTTAGAGTATTCAAGGATAGATACCCGGTTATCAGTGCTATGACTGCTGTCAGTCTTGAAAGCGGCAAGGTGCTATGGCAGATTGGAGAGCCTCGTGATAGCGAGGAGGTTATTGAGCTTACTACTGATCTTCCTTTCCAGATATATGATATCGATGGAGATGGGGTAGATGAGGTAATCACAAGCTGGGACTTCAAGCTTTTCATACTTGATGGAAGAACAGGAAAGATTAAGAAGAGTGCGCCAACTCCGCTTAATGTTGAGCCTCCTGAGAGCGTTACAAGCCTAGAGTTTGGCAAGTATGCCTTTAATAGACTCAATGTAGATGCAATAAGGATAGTCAATGTATCTGGAAATGCCAGAGCAGAGGAGATTCTCATTAAGGACAGATATTCACGTATCTGGATTTATGATAAGAATCTCAACTTTAAATGGAAGTTCTCTAAGTACAATACTGGTCACTTCCCATTCTCCTATGACTTTGATGGAGATGGTAAGGATGAGCTCTTCTCTTGCTACAACATGGTAGATGATGATGGAAAGCTCTTATGGTCACTCCCGATTACCATAGACCATACAGATGAGATAATCGTCGGTAGAATCAATCCAGATATCGATGAGGACATAATCGCTATAGTATCTGGATGGGAAGGCTTCATGCTTGTAAGAAAGAATGGAGAGATTCTCGTCAGAGATATCAACGGACACGGACAGAGAATAAGTGCCGGCAACTATATTCCAGAGAAAAAGGGCCTTGAGATATGTACTACGACCTATTGGGGCAATAATGGAATAATCTATATGCATGACTCCAGAGGAAGAGATATATGGCATAGAGAGATGCTTGCAAATGGCAATATGATCGCTCCTGTAAACTGGGATGGAACTGGTGTTGATCTTCTTCTCTTGAATGCTTCACCTGTACATGGTGGTCTTATAGATGGCTATGGCAATGTCGTTGTAGAGCTTCCTGATGATGGCCATCCGACGCTTTGCTCTGAGGTTGAGGATGTTTATGGAGATGAGAGAGATGAGCTTATATTCTGGGATAGAAAGAGTCTTTGGGTATATACTCAGGACGGCCCTTCAAGAGGCCCGGAGGATAAGATCTATAAGCCTTTGAAGTACCCAATGTACAATGGCTCGAATTACAGAGGTGAATATAACTTTCCGAATTGGGTAAAGAAATAGCATAAACGCAATAAGCTTCTTTGACGCATAAGCTTCAGGGAAGCTTTTATTTTGATGTTAAATACTGTAATAATGTTATTGACGTAACACTTTGTAATAATTTATAACAATTTTAGTGTTAAGTACTTGCACTTCTAGGGGGTTTTGACTAAGATACGCTTAGTTTCGATAAAGGGTTATGACGACAATGGATAACAAGAAAATTAAGGTTGCTGTTATTGGTGCTACTGGTGCAGTAGGACAGGTTTTTATGTGGATGCTATCAGATCATCCTTGGTTTGATCTCAGCTATGTTACAGCTTCTGCTGCTAGAGTTGGACAGAAATATGCAGCTACTGTTCATTGGGTAATGCCATTTGAGATGCCAGAGAGAATCAAAGACATGGAAGTCAAGGAGTTCTCTTTCAGCAAAATGAAGGAAGAGGGCGTTAAGATTGTATTCTCAGCTCTTCCTGCTGCAGTTGCTCAGGAGGCAGAGCCACAGCTCAGAGCTAACGGCTTCTATGTATTCTCAAATGCAGCAGCTATGAGATACGATGCTAATGTACCTATTCTTATTCCTGATACTAACGTTGAGCAGCTAGATCTCATTCGTGAGCAGGGCTACCCTCAGACTGGCTTCTGTGTAACTAATGCAAACTGTGTAACAACAGGTCTTGCTATGGCACTCGCTCCTCTTAGAAAGTTTGGAATTAAGACTATTACAATCAATAGCTATCAGTCAGTTTCTGGTGCTGGATATCCAGGTCTTTCTTCTTTCGATATCACAGACAACTGTATTCCTTTCATCAAGGGAGAAGAAGAGAAGATAGAGAAAGAGGTAAAGAAGATTCTTTCAATCAACCCTGATGTATATGCTTACACAGTACGTGTTCCAGTTATGTTTGGTCACCTGGAGACTGTATGGCTTGACCTTGAGAAGGATGTCGAGGTTGAGGATGTCATCAAGGCATGGGCAGACTTCAAGGAAGTCAGCGATCTTCCTTCAACACCTGAGCAGGCAGTTGTATACTCTGATGAGCCAACATTCCCACAGCCAAAGTATGCTTTCTGGGGGTCTCCAAAGGGCATGGTTGTATATACAGGCCGCTTAAAGAAGAAGAATGGTAAGATAGGCTTCTGTCTTCTTGTTAACAACATTGTTAAGGGTGCTGCTGGTGGTTCTATTCAGAATGCAGAAGCATTTGTATCAAGATACGGACTCAGATAATCAATTTATCTAATGAGATAAAATAAACGGTGTCGCATAATGATAGCTTCACCGTTTTTATTTGAAAAAAGCTTTCCCAGTATTGGCTAGGAAAGCTTCTTTATTATATGTGGAACATTCCAAAGCTTAGAGCTGTGATAATGAAGATCACATACATTGGAAGTGCATACTTCATGAAGGTCTTTAGGTAGCTTCCGAAGTCCATCTCTGTCCTATCTATAAGCAGGAAGAGCCATGCAACAGTAGGGCTTCCATAACGTATAGCCTGTCCCATCATTGCAGCTATGGTAATCTGCATTGGAGCAACTCCAAACTTAGCAGCAAGCGAAATCAGTACAGGAAGTACGCCAAAGTAGTATGCATCAACAGGAAGTGCCCAGCAAGCAACTGCTCCGATGAGTGCAAATAGAATTGGTATATGGCTTCCAATTGATTCTGGAATCAATCCTGCAAGATTTGATGCTAGAGCGTCTGCCATTCCACTGCCATTTAGTACTCCCATGAAGCATCCTGCTGCGAATATGATAACTGCAACTGAGATTGTATCGCCGCCATTAGCCTCAATGCGTTCTCTCTGCTCTTTGAAGCTGTAGTTTACTGCAAGTACTATTGCTGTACCAATCAAGAAGAGCAATGCACCGCTAGCTAGTCCTGCAATAAGCGCAACCATCAAAGCAATTGTGAAGACAGCATTGAATATGAATAGCTTAGGTCTCTTAGCTTCTTTATCTGCTTCTGTGATTGTTGCGCACATTTCCTCAATCTGCTCTTGAGTGATGATCTCCTTCTCTCCAGGAATATAGCCAAGACGTTTTCTCTCTGCTTTTCCAAGGAAGTAAGCAAGAACTAGAATATAGATCTCACCTGCAATCATTACAGGAAGGAATGTGCGGAAGAGTACGTTGACATCGACATTTATTACTGATGCAGCTCTTGCGAGTGGTCCTCCCCAAGGAAGACAGTTTCCTATTGAGCAAGGAAGAATAATCATCATTGCAAGATATGAAAGCTTCAGGTTCATCTTCTTGAAAAGAGGCAGGAATGCTGCTGTAATAATGAGTATAGTAGTTGTACCATCACCATCTAGTGTTACTACGCTGGCTGTGAGTACTGTTACCATCATTACCTTAAGAGGATCGCCTTTGGCTTTCCTTATGAGGAATGTGCAAAGAGGATCGAAGAGTCCTACATTCATCATTATGCAGAAGTAAAGCACTGCAAATAGAATCATAATACCCGAATTCACAGTTCCAAGCTTTACAGATCCTGAACTCGATGTGGAGTAGAAGAGTCCGCTCTTGAACCAAGTAAATAGCGTTGTAAGTGGTACCTTGTTGATAAAGCATGCCATTATGCCTGCTATAGTTGACGATAGAATAAGTCCAGTAAATGCAGCCATCTTCTTAGTGCATACAAGCACTAAGAATAAGATGATCATAAAATAAGCGCTGGCCGCTAACATAATAATGCCCTCCTTTTTTTGCTTTAAAAGCATTAAGCTTTTTCGAGCATCTCAACTACCCATGCAGGAGCAAGATCTGGAAGTGGTTTTCCCTCTGCTTTGCATTCTCTGTATTCTGCAATCTTTGCTCTTCTCTTTGCCTCATAGTCGTCTTTCTTCTCTGCCGCTACGAGTACCTCTTCGATTCTGTCTCTAGGTACTACGGTTACACCATCATAGTCACCTACAACTAAGTCTCCTGGTGTTACCTTTACACCAGCACACATTACAGTAGTGTTTATCTCGCCAGGTCCCTTCTTTGCTGGGCTTCTTTGCATAAAGCCTTTTGCATAGATTGGAATATTGAGTGCTGCCAGTCCTGTTTTATCTCTTACATAGCCATCAACGACAATGCCATTGAGTCCGATTGCATCAGCTGCGCTACCCATCAAGTCTCCCATATAGGCACGTTCTGTATAGCCCTTACCTGCAACTACTAGTACATAGCCAGGCTTTCCTTGATATATTGCAACATGGATAGGAAAGTTATCGCCATCCTCTGTATCTACAGTATATGCAGTACCGATCATGACTTTTTTATCGTCAATGGCCGAAAGTGACATATCCATGCATCCGTTTCTCTCTATGCCTAGTGCAGCCATTCCATCACATAGCTGTGCTGGACTTAGCTTCTTCACTCTTTTTATGATTTCATCTGGAATCAACTCTGGAAGTTCGTTGTACTTTACGCTCATTTTTATATCTCCTTTTATTTGTTTATCCACAGCTTTATGGCATCTTTGTAGTTCATGTTTCCATCTGGATCCATCTTCGTCTCCCAATGCTCTTCTGCAAGTGCATCAAGCTTCTTTACTGCTGCTTTAGTCATTGATGCATCAACTCCAAGAGAATCGAGTGTGTCTACAACATCCTTCATCTCGGCAGATCTTCTAGCTGCATGTATCATAGTTCTGGCTATGAATGTGTTTGAGAGCTTCTCTACTGTCTTTCCATTCAGAGACTCACTTAACGATCCAACGAGAGTATCTAGTACTCCATACTTCTCTGCTGCTGCATAGGATTCGAACATCAGCTGTGGTAATCCCTTCATTACAACGCTCTTAAGCATCTTTATAGCTGATGCACCACCAGCTGGAGCGTCTAGCACTGTAAGCTTCATCTCATATTTAGAGAACTCATCATAGAATGCTTTAGCACCATCTCCTGCAAGGAACATCGGAACCTTATGCCTGTTTCCTGGGACAGTTCCCATAACACCTGCATCACAGAATAGAACGCCATCTTTGCGTGGAAGACGATCAATGGCTTCTGCTACAGTAGGAGCTACAGAATTTAAATCTACGAATACCTGTCCCTTGTTAAGCTCTGGTATGATTTGCTCTGCAACAGATAGTGCTACCTTTGCACTGTTCATTGATGCGATGTATTCTCCCTCTTCGCATGCTTCCTTTAAGGAAATAAGAGGTACCTTAGTCTCTTCTGCTCTCTGGCGAATCAAGACACCCTTGACTGGATCCTCTGCAAATGCATCGTATGCTGCAATATCAGCAAGTCCTGCTTCTCTTAGCCCCAAAGAAATATTGTATGCAGCCTCACCAAATCCAATGAATACTAATTTGTACTTCAC
>CAVHSB010000034.1:0-9760 GCA_963638635.1 Flexilinea sp. | reverse complement strand
TTTCAAATAAACTCTTTTAATTATTATTTTTATCTTTGGATAGATGATTTATATGGATTTATCTTAATAGCAGGTACATACTAAAGCAAACAGTGAATTCTTTATGGATTCAACAAAATAATTTTGTGGAGTATATCTTATGGATATAATAAGTCTCTATTATTTCAAAGAGCTTGCAAAAGAGCTTAATATGACAAAGACCGCAGAGCGTGTATATATATCGCAGCAGACATTGAGCAATCACGTTAAGAGAATGGAAGAGGAGCTTGGTGTCGAGCTGTTTAATAGAAAACCATCTTTATCCTTGACTCTAGCAGGTGAGCTTATGCTTGATTTTGCTAAGAGCACTCTTGAAAGCTATGATCATCTCCATGAAGCTATCCCGGATATAGATGCACAAAGAAGAGGTACGCTGCGTTTTGGCGGGAGCGCTGCACGATTGAATGCGTGTGTGCCTCATATACTATCAGCATTCAATGAGCGCTATCCAAATGTTGAAGTCAGAGTTACAGACGCTATATCTGCAAATCTTGAGCCTATGGTTAAGGATGGGCAGCTTGATCTTGCTATAGTTTTATCTGACGTGGAAGGAGCAGGGCTTAAGTCTGAGGCGCTAATACAGGAGCAGCTATATCTATGTGTGCCAGACGAGCTCCTGATGGAGTACTACTCCGATGAAATTGATGTTATAAAGGAGAAGGCTATACATGGCGTCTTTGCAAGAAATCTTGCTTATCTTCCATTTTGTATGCTGTCAAACCGAATGGGTAATATGCTCCAAGCATGCTTTGATGAGGAGAAGCTAACTCCACGGGTGTATACAAGAAGCACCTACTCAAGACTTGGCATTGCGCTATGCGAGCAAGGTAAAGCAGTTTGCGTAATATCTCAAATGCATCTATTGGGTCTGCATGGGAAAATGTCTCCTAATGTTAATATCTTTCCCCTGAGAGCTGAGTCTGGACTATTGTATCAGCCGCTGTCCTTGATATGGTCATCGGAGGCAAAGACTCCTCCCTATATGCTCTATTTCAAAGAACTTCTTAAGGAGTATTTCTTCAGCGTTGAGAAGAGATTCATGGGCAGAATAAGCTCTGTTTAGCTTTCTTTTACGAGAATAGTCTGGCAATTATCTACATAAGCTATGTAATTGTTTGAGTTCTGTGAGAGCTTGAAGCTATAGTGTCTTTTGCACCCTTTGCAATCTAGTCCTCTGCCATCATGGCGGTAGCATGCTCGTGATATAAACAGGGGAGGTGTGAAGCCTTTGACGATTGTCGGAGTAAATGGCCATGGATTATTATATGTATTTCTCTCTAGCCATAGATATCCACCAATGAGGGATGGAATGCTATCAGATAGGAGCTTCGCAGACTCTCTATTTGATAGATAAAGATAGATATCTGCAAAGTATTCGAACTCCTTATGCTCTCTTGCAAATGCAAGCTGAGATATATTATTGAGTCCTATTCTTACATTCTTTTTATCTCTTATCCTCTCATAGAGCTCTTCATATAGCTCAGTCTCATTATAGGCTACAGGTGGAAGCGTATAGTATTCATAGCCATTAATAGAGGCACCAGCTAGATTCCATGGTATTTTATCACAAAGCAATGATCTATCTGGAAGGATCATTGTCTCCTTATTTACTATACATGTGCTGTAGCTTCTTTCATCTATAGCTGGAGATAGATTGTCTAGATAGTCTCTTCGGATCCTCTTCAGCTCACTATTTTTTATAAACGGCACCTTGAAGCTGGATGAGTTTCTTATAGCTATGACATGTGGTTCAAAGCTGGACTCGCCGCTTTGATTGAATATACGCCTAAGCGCAGTCTCAAAGCCATCATTCTTAGCCTCTTCTACCACTATCTCATAGTGCTTATCATTTACTGAAATTTCTTTGTCCTTGATTTCTATCGTGATAGCTATTGGAGCCTTAGAGAGAGGAATATCGAGTGATGGAGCCTTTATGTTGAGTGATGAGTCAGATATTCTATATACATCTAAGCCCTTTGCTATAGCCTTACTCTCCGTATTCCTTAAAAGAATGAAATTCCCATCCTCTTTGAGTACCTTTGCGCTGAACTTATAGGGCTTGTTGTCTGTTAATATCAGAAGACCATCTCTATCCTTGATCTTGTAATCGCTTTTTATCTCTATTCTTGTTCTATCTGAAGCTATAACCTTGCCTATAAGCTCTCCTAGATGCGCTGTATATGGGCCCGTAGTTAGCTTGTTGTGATTAGCTCCTGCCCCCTCTAAATATCCTGTGGTAGCTTTTCTTGAGAAAGAGCAGAGCAGAGGATGAATAAGCTCACTCTCATCCCTTCCATCAATTATTGCTCTGTAATAATCTGTAACAGCTGCAACATACTCGTTGCCCTTTAGTCTGCCCTCTACTTTGAGGCTATCTATTCCAATGCGCTCTAGCTCTTTAACAAGCCTTCCCGCTCGCATATCTGAAAGAGAAAAGGGATAGAGGTTCTCGCCAGTTTCTTTATCCTTGAAATAGGTTCTGCAGATCTGTGCGCACTCTCCTTCGTTTGCAGATCTTCCTGTGATTATATGACTTGCCATGCATAGGCCTGAAAAGCCATAGCATAGTGCGCCATGTATGAATACCTTAAGCTCTATATCAGGGCATGCCTTCCTTATATTCTCTATCTCTTCTAATGTTAGCTCACGAGATAGAACCACTCTCTCAAAGCCAAGTCTCTTCATTTCTTTGACGCCATTTGCTGTATGCACTGCAAGCTGAGTAGAGCCATGGAGAGGAAGAGAAGGAAAGTCTCTTTTTATCATATTCACAATACCAAGATCCTGGACAATGATGCCATCTGGCTTATAGGGTACAATGCTCTTGAGCATCTCATATACATTATCAAGCTTTGTATCATCTATTAGCGTATTGATGGTTATATAGTATTTCTTCCCAAGCTCCTTGGCTAAATGTGAAATCTTTGATAGGTCTTCAATGGAGAAATTGCCTGCACCTTTTCTTGCAGAGAAATCCTTTAGTCCGAAATAGATTGCATCAGCGCCTCTTTTGTATGCAATAATGCCATTTTCTAGTTTCCCAGCTGGTAGTGCAAGTTCAATCATGCTCTTAATGTAGCATAATGGATAAATAAGTAGAATGCTCTTATCTCTGATGTTAGAAAGAATTGCAACAGTATAATTAAATCGATAAAGCTTTATCTTTATCGTAATTCACACTTGATAAATGTAACATTTATAATTATTCTTAAATTCAGACAATTGGTATGGATTTCCATACTAGAGGAGTAATAAATGACAGTTAATGATCTTAAGCATGCAAAGCTGGTAGAGTGGGTTAACGAAGTAGCTAAGCTTACCACTCCAGATCAGATTGTAATCTGTGATGGCTCAAAGAAGCAGTATGATGAGCTTATTGACCTCCAGGTTAAGGCAGGTCTTTGTGTTCGTTTGAACGAAGAGAAGAAACCAGGCTGTGTTCTGTTTGATTCAGACCCATCAGACGTAGCTCGTGTAGAGAAGAGAACATTCATCGCTTCTGAGAAGCAGGAAGATGCTGGTCCTACAAATAACTGGATCGATCCAGTAGAGCTTAAGAAGACTATGACAGAACTTTATTCTGGTTGTATGAAGGGTAGAACAATGTATGTTATCCCATTCTCAATGGGCCCACTTGGTTCTCCTATTTCTAAGATCGGTGTAGAGATTACAGATAGTGCATATGTTGTAAACAACATGATGATTATGACAAGAGTTGGCGAGAAGGTTCTTGATCTTCTTGGAACAGATGGATATTTCGTACCATGTCTTCACTCAGTAGGCAAGCCTCTTGAGAAGGGCGAGAGCGACAATGGCAAGTGGCCATGTGCTCCAATGGAACATAAGTACATCTCACAGTTCCCAGAGACAAGGGAAATCTGGTCATATGGCTCAGGCTACGGTGGAAACGCTCTTCTTGGTAAGAAGTGTCTCGCACTGCGTATTGCTACAGTTCTTGCACGTGATGAAGGCTGGCTCGCTGAGCATATGCTTATTCTTAAGGTCACAAACCCAGAGGGTAAGAGCAAGTATGTTACAGGCGCATTCCCATCAGCATGTGGTAAGACAAACCTTGCTATGTTGATTCCAACACTCCCAGGCTGGCAGGTACACACAGTAGGTGATGATATTGCATGGATGAAGCCAGGCAAGGACGGCAGACTTTATGCTATCAACCCAGAGGCAGGCTTCTTCGGCGTAGCTCCTGGTACTTCAGCTAAGTCTAACTACAATGCTCTTATGGCTGCTAGCAAGAACACAATCTTCACAAACGTTGCTCTTACAGCTGATAAGGATGTTTGGTGGGAAGGTATCGGATACGATGCTCCATCTACACTTAAGGATTGGCACGGAAACGATTGGGTTCAGGACAAGAACAACAAGGAACAGGCTCCAGCTGCTCATCCAAATTCAAGATTCACAGCTCCTGCTTACCAGTGCCCATGCATTGCTCCAGAGTGGGAAGATCCTGCAGGTGTTCCAATTTCAGCTATTCTATTTGGTGGTAGAAGACCTTCAACAATTCCTCTTGTTCACATGTCAAGAAACTGGAATCATGGTGTATTCCTTGGTTCTATCGTTGGTTCTGAGGTTACAGCTGCTACTCTCGACGTTAAGGCTGGTACAATCAGACGTGACCCATTCGCAATGCTTCCATTTTGCGGCTACAACATGGGTGACTACTTCCAGCATTGGATTGATGTAGGTAAGGCTGCTCCTTCACAGGATGTCCTTCCAAAGATCTTCTATGTTAACTGGTTCAGAAAGACAGCTGACGGCAAGTGGCTATGGCCAGGCTATGGCGATAACAGCCGTGTTCTTAAGTGGATCTTCGAGTGCTGCGATGGTGTTGCTAAGACAGTTGATACTCCAATTGGTATCATGCCTACAGTTGATGCTATTGACCGCCCAGAGGGTGTAACAGAGGAAGATATGAAGCAGCTTCTAACAGTTGATGTTGATGGCTGGCTCAGAGAAGTTAAGGATATTAGAGAGAATCATTATCCTAAGTTCGGATCACATCTTCCAAAAGAGCTCAAGGATTGCCTCGATACACTCGAGAAGAATCTTCTTGCAGCAAAATAATATAGCTTGATAGCTTATTGGCCTCCACTGATCTGGAGGCTTTTTTATTTGACTTATTGAGGCATAAAAAAAGAGCACCATCACCAATGCTCTTTATGTGTATAAACGGAAGGAGGTTAGAGAGGGCATACCAAATAATTGCTGCTAAAGCGCGCCTCTCCTTCGAATATATATACCTAGCTTCACGAGATTTGTAAATAGCTAAATCCTATAATATTAGAAATTTATAAAATCTTTGTTATGATAAAGTTATGAGCAGTGCAGAGAGAATATTGAGATTGTTCTATGATCTATCAAAAGAAGGTGGCTTTGTATCTAAAGACGATATAATGGATGAGTATGGCATTACAGATAGACAGCTCAGACGTGATATCGAATACATCAAGGATAGGATACTATCGCCGCTATTGCCTGATAGTGATATTTCAATTTCATATCGCCGAGTTGAAGGCAAGACCTACTATATGATGAGTGGAGATGTCAAGGCTATTGAGGAGATAAGAACCAAATCCTTGATGATTGACGCCTTTGCTCACTCAGCATCAGATCCTATTAGGGATATATTAAATGGAAGAAGCGGGCCATACAGCAAATTTATCAAATACTTATCTGCAGCATCAGAGCTACCAGACTATTCTCTCTTCTCATCGCTTTTGAAGGTAATAGAGCAGAAGAGAAGAATAAAGCTTACTTATAGAAGAATAGGCAAGGAGCCATTTACAACGACTCTAGAGCCGTTAGAGCTGATCAATTACTCATCTCTTTGGTATTTGAGGGCCTTTAATGTAGAGCTTAAGAATCTGAGGACGTACTCACTATCAAGGATAATCAAAATAGAAGCTCTTGATGATAAAATAGCCTTCAATGATTATGAGACTCTCAGAAAAGAGGATGATTCAAGCTATGGCATATTCTCTTCATCTGTTGAGCCAGAAATTTATACGATAAGATTCAAGGGGTATCCTGCATTTATGGTTTCAAATCAGCTATGGCATAAGGATCAGGTAGGATGCTTCATAGAGGAAGATGTATATGAGCTCTCGCTTCCAGCTGTAAACGACACTGAGCTTATTGCCAAGACCCTGTCATTTGGTGAGAATGCATGGCCAGTAAGCCCTGCTAAGTTTGTTGAGAATTATAAAGAGAGAGTCAGAGAGATGGCTCGCTTGAGATTATAGCCTTAACTTGGTATCCTAAGTCGCTATGAAATATATAAGCCATGATAATGATTTGGAGAGTGCGATTAGAATATGGAGCAATAAAGAGAGGATTGCAGTAGATTTTGAGGGAGAGTTCAATCTTCATGTCTATGGAGAGCATCTATGTCTCATACAGGTATTTGATGGGGACGAATACTATCTGATAGATCCTCTTTCAAAGACTCTGTCAAAGGAGGCTCTTAGATCATTCTTCTCTCTTTCTGTAAAGAAGGTTTGGTTTGACTGTCAATCTGATCAATCTCTGGTATTTAAGGAATATGGCTTTGGTATTGAGAATATCTTTGATGTAAGAGTACTTGCTAAGCTTCTAGGCTTTGATGGTAATTTGATATCTCTAGAGAAAGAGTATCTTAATCTTGAAATCAATATAAACAAGAAGAAGAATCAGCAGGCAAATTGGCTTAGACGTCCAATAGATCAGGAGCTTATTGAGTATGCGCTATTAGATGTTGCGCATTTGATGGAGCTTGAGGATGTCCTAAGGCTTGAGATTTCAAAGCACAATCTCGATAAGCAGGCAGCCTCTCAAATGAAGAAGGCTGTAGCGCTTAAGAAGCCACAGGATCCATGGCGTCATGTAGTCAATTGGAAGATGATAAGCCCTAAGGAGCGAATCTATGTAAGGAACATATTTCTTGCAAGAGACAATATAGCAAAGCGCTTCAATGTGCCTGCGTACTATGTAATGGATAAGCATAGAATCGGTGAGCTTGCAGCGTATCCTCCAAAAGACATAAATATGCTGAGAATAAGAATCCAGGCAGAGCCTAAGAGATTTCTTAAATTCCTAGAGCCAGCATTATGGTCTGCAATTGAAAGATCAAACGAAGAGATCAAATCTCTAAAATAGCGTAGACAAGCTCAGATAGTGCCTTGAATTCCTTCTTATCGAGGTACTCGTTTTTGCTATGTGCGTTATAGTAGCCAGCTGCGAGTACTATAGACTTGATGCCAAGCTTATTGAAGTTATTGGCGTCACTTCCGCCTTTAGTGCTTGTTATGGTTGCATTTCTGCCTATCTTCTTTATTGCAGCTATTGCGTGTTTTACGATCTTCTCATCCTTTTCAATATGATAGTGGCTATATAGATTATCGACTTCAAAGGAGACCTCCGCACCATCATCCTTTGCAATCTTTTTGGCTATAGTCTCTATATCTTCTATTGTATTGAATCGCATAGAGTCCTTAAGGCTTCTGATTTCAAATATGAACTCAGCATTCTCAGAAACTATATTTGTAGATCCTTCTGCTTTAAAGGAGCCTATATTGAGCGTTGTATATTCATTAGGCCGGCATGAAGGGAATATGGATATGATTTCAGCTGCAACTCTTATCGCATTTACGCCTTCCTCAACATTGAATCCAGCATGAGCGCTCTTTCCCTTAACATTCACCTTGACTCGGCTTTTGCCAACTGCTTCATTGATGATTATTCCAACCTCTTTCTCAGCATCAAGCACATATATCTCTTTGATATCTAATCCATTTAAAAGAGAGATATCAAAATGGGAGGAGCCATATAAGCCTATCTCTTCAGCAACTGTGAAGATAGCTGCAAGATTGTTAGCGCTATAGTGTTCAGCAGCTTCCAAAATAACAGCTAGTGCGCACTTATCATCAGCACCAAGTGCTGTAGTCTTATCCGTGAAATACTTCTCTTGATCTTCTGCTAAATGAGCATAGACAGCAGGCTCTACAGTATCCATATGCGCAGAGAGTGCTGTCTTCTCTCCATCTGTATCCTTAAAGCAAACTAGATTGCCGCATTCATCTTCTCTTATCTGGTATCCAAAGGAGGACATCTTATTCTTTATATATTGAGACACCTTATCTTCCTTGAGTGAAGGAGATGATAGCGCAACTAGCTCTTTGAAATATTCATCTATATTCATAGCAATATGATGGGATTTTCTTTTTTCTATTTCAATCTATTTCTTTTTGTAGAGTGCATTATAAACATCTAGATATTTGCTATCTCTGGCTTCTGTTGCTGCTTTAGCTTTCTCGCCGCTATAATCAAAGAAGCCTTTGCCGCTTTTTACTCCGTATTCACCATTTTCAAAGTGTTCTTTAAGAAGTGCAGGTGGTTCTGAGCCATTAGCTAGATCCTTCATAAGGTATTCACTTATATGGTAGAAGGTATCGAGGCCTCCGAAGTCTGCAACCTCAAGTGGGCCAAGGCAGGCATATCGGAAGCCAAGTCCATACTTCATCACATCATCTATTCCTTCTGCTGATACTACGCCCCTATCAACAAGGTCCAATGCTTCTCTTAGTATTGCGAATTGTATTCTATTAGCAGCAAATCCAGGGACATCCTTATTTACTATGACTGGCTTTTTACCGATCTTTAGCGATAGCTCATATATAGCTTTTGCGATATCGTCACTAGTTTTGTCTCCTTTGATTATCTCAACAAGAGGTACTAGGTGAGGAGGATTAAAGAAGTGCATTCCTATGAATCTCTCTTTACCCTTAACATTCTCTGAGAGTCTGTTTATAGATAGCCCCGATGTGTTTGTTGATATTATCGCATCGCCTTTGACGACAGAAGATATGGTCTTATAGAATTCATCTTTGACAGCTAAATCCTCTTTCAGGTTCTCAGATATGAAATCACAATCCCTGAAGCAATCAATACTGGTTGTGTATTTAATGGATGCGAGAATCTTATCTGCTTTTGCTTTGTTGATGCTATTGAGAGCTAGTAACGTCTCGATGTTGCTCTTTATCTTCTCTTCTGCTTTTTTAAGGCTCTCTTCTCTATGATTATATAGCGTAACGTTATCAAAATGCTCTGCGTATATCTGAGCCATTGACAGTCCCATTGTACCAGCTCCAGCTATAACTATCTTCTTGATATCCATACGAATCCTCCATTAACAATAATATAATCCAAATTTTCAAATAAATATGAAATTTCATCATTAACAACAATTATTCGTATAAGTACCTTGTATTGGAGCTTCATAGGAGATTGGAATAATTTCTCTCTTTGCTTTGTCTATAGCATTATTACTCTCTAGCTGTAATTCCAATAACTCAGTTGCTCTACATACAGTAACCTTTGATTCGAGGGAGGATCTTATATGCCTAGAGTGCAATATGTAAAGAATGGCGATACAGCTATAGAGCCACTTTTTCATCTGTAATCAGCTTGAATGGTACTGTAAAGAAAACAGATGCTACACCGGATTATGAAATAAAGATGAATATGACAGCAGATGGCATAAGCAAATGCTTTGAAATGTGCTTTGTTGAGCTTAAGGATTCAAAGGGTTTTCCAGACAGATGGATACTCTGGAAATTTGATATATAGATTGCAGGTGCTGCAATTCTAAATGTATATAGAATAACTTGCTTTTTCGTGATTTATATATTAATAATTTGTTATAAGATAAAGAGATATATTACAG
>CAVHSB010000033.1:10175-16190 GCA_963638635.1 Flexilinea sp. | reverse complement strand
AGGCTAGAGCTAGAGGACTTGTTGAGAATCTCAAGAAGACCCCAGAGCTTAAGTCAATCATAGCACTTCCTCCAAAGAAGAAATGCTGTGGTGGCTGCGGTTGCGGCTGTTAGTATTAGGCGCCTCAGTTGAGGCGCTTATTTATTACCCTATTATTTTAAATAATCCATATATTTAATTCTAATTTCGGATTATTAGAATTTATTTAAATGCATATTATTATTTTATTTCATATATAGATATATGGAATACTATGAGAAATATGAAGAAATACTAAAAAGCAGATTCGGATTTTCCTACCTAAAGCCATATCAGGAGCTAGTCGTTGCCCGTATACTTGATGCACGAGAAAAGAACGAAAGTCTTGATTTGCTCGTCACGCTTCCAACCGGGGAAGGCAAAAGCATATGCTTCATGCTACCAGCTGCCATAAACGATGACTACATGATTATAATCTACCCTCTTCTCTCTTTGATGAATGACCAAGAGTCTAGATTCCGGAGGTCAGGACTTGATTCTGTAATGCTCAGAGGAGGACTATCAAGAGAAGAAAGAGATGAAAGAATATCAAAGCTCAGAAGAAGAGAAAGCCATATTCTCATAATAAACATAGAGATGCTCCTATATCTCATGGAAAAAGATGAGCTTTCATTCATGAAGAGCGCAGCACTCGTCTTAGATGAAGTACATACAATCATAACCTGGGGACACAGCTTCAGACCATCATACCAAAGACTCAATGAAGCCATAGAATATTTAAAGCCCAGAAGCATTTTGGCATTCAGCGCAACTATAGACGATGAGGTATATGCTGGATTAGTGAAGGAAGTATTCTCAGGAAGAACACCTCATAAAGTACAGGCCTCAAGCGATAGATCAAATATCTACTACAAAGCAATAGATACACTCTCTATTGAGCATGAACTAATTAGCATATTGAAAGATGAAAGCTCTAGGCCTGCTTTGGTATTTGCTAAAAGCAGAGCAAAGGCAGAGGAGCTATCTAAGCTGCTTAGCCAATACTATGAAGCAGAATATTATCATGCAGCTATCGATAAGGAAGAGAAAGAACGAAAGGAAGAATGGTTCATGAATTCAAAGAGAGGAGTTATGGTTGCCACTATTGCATTTGGAATGGGCGTAGATAAAAAGAATATACGAACTGTCATACATTCTTATCTGCCATCCTCCCCCTTTGCATTCATACAGGAGGCAGGCAGAGCCGGACGAGACGGAAACGAATCTACCTCATATATACTCAGAGGACCAAACGACAGGAGGGATAGCGCATTCAGTTCCATATTTGAAGCAAAGGCCTGCATAAGATATACAATACTTAAAGCAATGGGAGAAGAGAGAGATGAGAAGATGTGCCTTGCATGCTCTAACTGCAGACACGATATACTTCAAAGAGCAGGAGAGATAGAAGTTTTAAGATATATAAAAAGACATCCATTCAAATTGAAATCAGATTTCCTATTCTCTATAAGGTTCTCATTCTTCTTAAAAAGAAAATATAAGCTCAAGACCTGGAAGGAGGATGAGATAAAGACAGCATTGGGAATTCTCGAAAATGAAGGGCTCATCAAAGATAAGAGACTAAGCTATAGACTGACAGAAAAAGGCAGAGAGAGGCTTAGAATGTTATTGAGATGAGAGTACCAGAGTGAGATACTATATGCTATGAATACCTTTGATATACTTCATGGAAAATATCCAGAGCTATATGGCAGAAGCTATATAGAGGAAGCTCAGGATAGAAGATATAGAGATCTTATAGAAAGACATAGAATGCTCTTCAATAAAGCTAATCCAATGCTATTCTCAGCATCAGGGCGCAGCGAAATAGCAGGAAACCACACAGATCACAATGGAGGAAAGGTCATTGGAGCTGCTATCAATCTTGATACAATAGCAGCAGTATCAAGGAGAGATGATAAGACTGTAATATTAGCATCAGAAGGCTTTCCGGCACTTGAGATATCTATAGACGACCTTGATAGAAGAGATAATGAGGAGAATACCTCAATCGCTATACTCAGAGGTATAGCATATGGCTTCAAGGAACGAGGCTACAGAATAGGAGGCTTTGAGGCTAATGCATCGACAAGGGTATTGGAGGGATCAGGGCTATCATCAAGTGCTGCATTCGAGGTATTGATTTCTAAAATCTTCAGCTCACTTTACAACGATGATAGTCTCTCTTCATTGGAATTAGCCCAAATAAGCCAAATGGCAGAGAATGCTTACTTCGGTAAGCCATCAGGATTACTAGATCAGCTCTCCTCTGCAGAGGGCAGCTTAACGCTATTTGACTTTAAGAATGAGGTACCTGCATTCATGAATCTCGACGCAGATTTCTCAAGCTATGGCTATAGTATGATCATCACGGACACAAAGGGAAGCCACGCTTCTCTTACAGATGAATATAGTGCTGTGCCGAATGAGATGAGAGCTGTAGCAGCATACTATGGCAGGCAAAGGCTCATAGATGTAGATGAGAATAGTTTCCTACATGATATTCCCCAAATAAGAGAATACGTAAAGAATGACAGAACTATTCTAAGAGCTATGCACTTCTTTGAGGAGAACAAAAGAGTTATTAAGATTGCAAATGCATTGAAGGACAAAGACTTTGATTCATTTCTAAGCTATGTAAGTGAATCGGGAAACAGCTCCTTTAAATATCTTCAGAATGTATATACGACAAAGGATGCAAGCAGCCAGGGCTTAAGCCTAGCATTATCGTTATCTGAAGGCTTTCTAAATGGAAAGGGAGCATCAAGAGTACATGGCGGAGGATTTGCAGGAACAATCCAGGCCTATGTGCCAATTGAAATGACAGAGCCTTACACGAGGCTGATGGAGAGCGTATTCGGCTTTGGCTGCTCTTCCTTGATTGAGATAAGAAGAGCTCCTGCCTCGAGGCTTTTGTGATACCTTCTCAAAAGAAAACAGTGCGGATATAATCGGTAAAAAATGACGAGAGAGATGGAAAAAACAAACTATAATGGCATAACAGAGGGAGTGATCTGGAAGCAGATTCTAGCATTCTTCTTTCCTTTGTTCTTCGGTACATTCTTCCAGATGCTCTACAACACAGTAGATGCAATCATAGTCGGACAGGCGCTAGGAAAGGAGGCCTTAGCCGCTGTAGGAGGTGGTACAAGTACACTTATAAACCTGCTTATAGGCTTCTTTACTGGGGTATCCTCCGGGGCAACTGTTGTTATAAGCCAATATTATGGAGCAAAAGATGAAGATAAATCGAAGAAGGCTATACACACAGCAATAGCTCTGTCCTTGATATTCGGTATTGTAGTAACAGCAGTAGGTCTAATATTTGCATCTCCAATTCTGCGATTGATATCTACCCCAGAAGAGATTATGCCACTTGCAGAGGATTACCTTAGAATATATTTCGCAGGTGCTCTTACAATAGTCATATATAATATGGGTGCAGGTATCTTCAGAGCACTAGGAGACTCCAGACACCCACTCTACTTTCTTATTGCAGGTGCTGCTTTAAACACTGTCCTTGATATCATCTTCATAGTAGTTCTGAAGCTTGGAGTAAAGGGTGCTGCATATGCAACAGTGCTCTCTCAGGTACTATCAGCTTCTCTTACGCTAATATATCTTGCACGGAGAAAGGACTATTGCAGATTCAGAATCAAAGAGCTTGGAATAGATAGGAAGGTTCTTAAGAACATGCTGAGAATAGGAATTCCAGCAGGAATCCAATCTGTCATGTATAACATATCGAATATGCTGGTACAGACCCGTGTAAATGGCTTTGGAACAGATACAGCAGCTGCATGGGCAGCTTATGGAAAGCTTGACTATATATTCTGGATGATGGTCAATGCATTTGGAACATCAACAACTACATTCGTCGGCCAGAACTATGGAGCAGGAAAGATAGAGAGAGCAAAGAAAGGCGTCAGAACCTGTTTCTTTATGACTGCTGTAGCAACCTCTATAATGATTGCTATATATCTCGTATTCGGACGCTATGGCTATATGCTATTTGTAAGCGACGAGAATGTAATCAATATTGGAATGAGAATACTGCAGACTGTTGCACCGACATTCCTTACATATATAACTATCGAAATAGTATCTGGCGCATCAAGAGGAACAGGTAAGGCTGTAATTCCTACTCTATTTACTGTAGTTGGTATATGCGGTCTCAGAATATTGTGGCTCAATATACCAATGATGATCACTTCTGTCGAGAAGGCCCTGCTATGCTACCCTGTCTCTTGGACTATAGACTCGATACTTTTCATCATCTACTACAAAACAGCAGATATATTCGATGAAAGGAAACGCAGCATCTCTGCTGCGTAATCCATCTAGAATAGCTCGTGATAATCTGTTGAAATCTCTTTTGCTTCGCTCTTCTTTGAGATTATATCATATAAGGTCTTTGGAATTGGAATGACCTTATTGATGAGAGGTTCAACGATAGTATCGAATTTAGCTGGGTGAGCAGTTGCAACTGAGATAGCAGGATGTCCAGCATAGTGGTCTCTTCTTACCCTCTCGGCACATGCTGTATGAGGACATATGATAAGGCCATTCTTTTCATATACCTCCTTGATTGTCTCCTTGATCTCTTCATCGCTTACGCTATAGGATTCAACATTTGCCTTGAATTCTTCAAAGGTAGGGAAGATATCAAAAAGACGTTCCATATTGGAAGGCGCACCGACATCCATAGCATTAGCAAGTGTCTTAACGCTCGCACGTGGCTTATACTCACCGCTCTCAAGATAATCTGGTATAGTCTTATTTTCATTTACAGCAAGCACTATCTTCTCAATAGGAGCACCCATGAGCTTCGCCCAAAAGGCACCTGTTGAGTTTCCAACATTGCCCGATGGGACAATGATTACAGGCTTCTTGCCATGTTTAGCCTCAAATAAATATGCTGCATATACATAGTATGCACATTGTGGAAGAAGTCTTCCGAGGTTGATAGAGTTAGCACTTGAAAGACCAAAAAGGCTCTCATCTGTAAATGCGCTCTTTACCATCTTCTGGCAATCATCAAATGAGCCATCAACCTCATAGCTTTCTACGTTATCGCCCCAGGTTGTAAGCTGTGCACGCTGTCTAGCTGCTACTCGGCCCTTTGGGAATAATACCTTGACTCTGAGATTCTTTCTCTGATGGAAGGCTGATGCAACTGCACCGCCAGTGTCTCCTGAAGTTGCTACTAGGATAGTAAGCTCCTTATTTCTTCTTTCAAGCAGCTTCTCCATTGTAAATGCAAGGAATCTAGCACCGAAATCCTTGAAAGCAGATGTTGGACCATAAATCAATTCCATTAGATCTACATCATCCTCTATTCTCTCAAAGGGGAGAGGAAAATTGAATGCATTATTGCATATCTCTTCAAGCTCATCCTCTAGCTCATCGCCTTCAAAGAAAGGCTTTATTGCCTGATACATCGAATAAGATAAGCCTCTTGAAAGCGTAAAGCTATCATCAAGCTTAGGCATAGTCTTTGGAACAAAAAGCCCTCCCTCTGGTGCAAGGCCCTTCAGGATAGCATCAGAAGCAGAAAATGATGCTCCATTCTTATCTCTTGTTGATACAAATTCCATATTACCTCCAATCAAATCTTTGAACCTAAATAAGCACTTAAACGAAGAATATCAGAAAAGACACCCGCTGCAGTTACTTCAGGGCCAGCACCTGGACCTTTAACTACTAGAGGCTGCTTATGATATCTCTTTGTTGTGAATGCAATGACATTGTCTGTTCCATATGCCTGAGCAAAGCTATGGCTTAATGGATACTCAGAAAGCTTAACAGAGCATACGCCATGATCTACCTTACCTACATAGCGCAGGCACATGCCCTTCTCCTTGGCTTTCTTATACATTCTCTCCATATTGCCATCAAGCTCTGAGATTCTCTCCAGGAATTCCTCCTTTGAGAGATCCTTGAATTGCTCTGGAACAAGTGATTCTATTTCTATATCGCCAACCTCGACTCTATATC
>CAVHSB010000033.1:0-10165 GCA_963638635.1 Flexilinea sp. | reverse complement strand
CTATATCCAAGCTCACGAGCCAGAATTACAGTCTTTCTAGCTACATCCATGCCAGAAAGATCATCTCTTGGATCTGGTTCTGTATAGCCAAGCCTCTTAGCCTCCAATACCAGACTTGAGAATGGTTCACTTCCATCATATTTGCTGAAAAGCCATGCAAGCGTTCCAGATACCATTCCCTCTACCATCTCAACCTCATCTCCAGTCTCTCTGAGATCCTTGAGTGTCGTTATGATAGGTAGTCCCGCACCTACAGTTGTTTCATATAAGAACTTCTTTCCAGTTCTATAGCTGGCATCAAAAAGACTCTCATAATAATCATAAGGACCTGATGATGCCTTCTTATTAGGTGTTACAATATGGAAGCCTCTCTCAATCAAGGACTTATATTGCATAGCCCTAGCCTCTGAGGAAGTACAATCTACAAGCACTGCATGTGGATAGTAGGATGCACCGATATGAGATAGGAACACATTCTCATTATATGCAACTGCGTACTTATCAAACTCATCACGCCATACGGATAGATCAATTCCTTCTTCTGATAGCAGCATCTTCTTAGAAGTAGCAATACCTCTTACTCTGAGATCCAGATCAAACTCGCTCTTGAGTCTCTCACTCTCTCTTGAAATCTGATCTAGAAGCGTGCCTCCTATATTACCAGGCCCAAAGAGGCCAATTGAAAGAGTCTGGGATGACATGAAGAATACAGAGTGAAGAGCTCTGAGTGCTTTAGTTGAATCAGCTGTTCTGATTACTGCACTTATATTTCTCTCACTCGAGCCCTGTGCGATAGCCCTGATATTAACACCAGATCTGGCAAGAGATGAGAAGAACTTTCCAGCAACACCTATTCTTCCAGGCATTGCCTCTCCAACAGCTGCCAGAATTGATAGATCATTCTCGCATTCAATGGAAGATACACTTTGTATTTCAAGCTCTTTTGCAAATTCGTGTCTTAAGGTCTTTGAAGCTGCATTAGACTGACTTTGTGGAACCGCAAAGCAAATAGAATATTCTGATGATGCCTGAGATATGAATATTACAGATATCTTCTCGTTCCTGAGTGCTGTGAATAGCCTTGAAGAGAAGCCAGGAACACCAGACATACCAGATCCCTCAACATTAATCAGGGAAACATTCCTTACAACAGAGAATGCCTTAACGCTGTCCTTCTTTGAAGGGAAGCTCTTTCCGCTTATCAAGGTACCCTTTTCTTCTATTGCGCCCCAATAGCATAGAGATATGGGAAGGCCCTGGCTTGCAGAAGGCTGGAAGGATTGAGGATGAACAATAGGTGCTCCAAAGAATGAAAGCTCTGTTGCCTCTGCATAGGTTAGATTATCTATAACATGAGCAGAAGGAACATCGCGCTGAGCTGCAGAGCAAAGCAGAGATCTTTGGTTCCAGAAGGTTACTGGGGCAGAATAGGATGCGGCAATAAGAGAAGCAGCATATTCGCTCTCGCCTTCATTTCTGACTCTGCCAGATGCATCTTCCTTATTGGCAACCTTGACATCGCTATTAATGAATATTGCACCATTAGAGAGCGCTGGATGTGCAATGATTGACTCAAAGCTCATTATCTCAGAGTTAATACCCTCTTCCTCGAATCTAGCCTTTAGAAGCTTAGCAAGGAACTGAGAAGTAAGAGTATCGAGATGCTCACCAGCGGCTCCGCTGCCATCAGATAACAACCAAATTGCACGTAGAATATCCTCTACATCCTGAAAAGCTGAAGTAATCTCTGCTGAAACACTCTGATAGCTATCGCTATTTAAGGTATTCTCAGCAAGCTCAAGCCAGGAGCTTTGGCTTTTTTCAAGCTTAGTCCATAGCCTCTCATCTTTTTTCTCGGCAGCATTAATCAAGGATCTCAAAGAAAGCTCAGGAGATCTCACTGGAGATAATACAAAGACCTTAACATCCTCCTCTCCTGACTTGAAGACCTTTAAAAGCTTTTCCTCTCCTGACCTTGTAGCTACCATTGCTCCTTCTAGAGCATGTACTCTTATTGATTGCAACATAACCTCCAATTACAAAAAAAGCTCCCACATAAAGGGAGCCTATGCAGCATAGTATAGATTATACTACCTTTTCTACTTTACCGCTTCTGAGACAGCGAGTGCATACCTTGATTGTTCTTGGAGTTCCATCAATGAGAGCCTTTACAGAAACAATGTTTGGTCTGAATTCACGCTTCTTAGTAACTCCGATATGCTGACCAACACCACCATTCTTCTTTGCTTGACCTTTGCGTGGTACTACAGAGCCTGTAATTGTACCTTTGCCACAGATATCACATCTTCTAGCCATGATCTTTATCCACCTTAATTATGATTACTTCTTCTATTGACAGCTACCTTTGTCGGATTTAACCGGAAGCAGAGCCAAAGGCATACCAGTCACAACAAATCAACTATACCCAAACTTTGCGCTCTTTGTAAATAGTTTTGACTCTTCTTTTTTCTTCTTTGTCCTTTTTTTCTAGCAAAGTGCCATTGAATTCTGCTAATATTGTTCTATGGAAAGAATAGTGGCTCTGGAAATTGCAGAGCATCAAAGATTTGAATGGCTGAAAAAGCAGAAGGCCTATTATAGAGAAAGCGGAGATTGGAGCATCTACGCACTGCCTCCAGTCATCCTTCTTGATGATATCTCATTCGACTCCTATATAACCATATCAGAGACATTGAAGGCAGCTGATGTTGCATTTGATGGCTGCTATTCATACCTAAAAACTGATGTCCCTCATACAAAAGGTCTTTTCATCTCAAAAAGCGATAAATCCCTTACCTATGATTTTGGCCAATTTGAAATAAAGCCAACCAAGCTATTATTAATTGAGGTAAAGGATTTCTCCTTCAGAATAATAGCAACTAGAGCTCTTTCGACGGACAGAGATAAGAAAGAAAGCATTTAGTGCAATCACATTTAGCCTTGCATACCACTCTCCCATGCATATTCACGGTCATGGAAAGCCTTGTCCAATATTCTTCGGGAACGTAGTCCTTTATCTCTTTTACAGCCTTTGACCTATCTTGAGTTGATATAAGCCCCAAGCGCCCTGCAACTCTAACAAAATGAGTATCAGCAATTACAGCTGGCTGATGTAGTATCGATGCAATATAGCAGGATGCACTCTTTTCCCCTATTCCCGGAAGCCTTATAAGGCCATCTTGAGTATCCGGAATACCATGCTCACTAATATATTTCGATAGAGCCTTGATGTTATGTGCCTTAGTCTTCGCAAGCCCTGAGCTATGGATTTTCGCTTCAATCTCCTCTTCGCTTAGCGCTGCAACATACTCTGGAGTACTATTTTCTTCAAAAAGTCTATTAGCGCTTTTTATTGCCATTTTATCTGTAGAAGAGCCAGAAAGCATTACAGTAACAAGAAATACATAGGGATCATTACTGGGAAGGAACTCTATATTTTCAGGATAATGGAAATTTAATTCATCAAAAATCTTTTTTCTACTTGACCACACTTTGTTTTTTACCTATACTCCTATCTTGTCAATTCGGGACGTCGCCTAGCGGCTATGGCGCCTGCTTTGGGAGCAGGATATCGATGGTTCGAGTCCATTCGTCCCGACTTAAGCTAGAATCAACTTGGTTCTAGCTTTTTTATTTATCTTTACCATCTTTTTAAAGTGTTGAACATACAAATTATAAATTATTTGTATTATCACTTTCAGACAATTAACATATCATAAGGGCATGAGAAAGAGACTGACATTATTAATATTTCTTATGATGCTCTTCAGCATCAATGCATCAGCCCTTTTTCCTGGCTATGACTTCACATTCTTCAAATCAATAGAAGATACACTTGCTGTAATGAACAATGAACGCTTCGGCTTTGACTACTCCGGCTACGGCTATGTCGGAGAGAGTATGACGACTGGAGTATATCTGAGAATAGGCGTACAGATGCCTTATGCTATCTTCATCAACAGAGGAAGTTCTGAAGAGACGACAGAGCAAGAGGCAACAACAAGCACAGAACCAGCGGATACAACCACAACAGAAGAGGAGACGCTATCAACTACACTCACGCTTGAAAGCGATGCAAAGGATGAGAGCTCAGCAGATGCATCTAAAAAAACGAATAAGAATAAAACTCTTGATTATAAGTTTGCGCTATCTATTGGCCCTGCATTCAGAAAGTTCATCGGAGACCAGGCTCAATGGTATATGGGCATCGGATTTACATCTACAATAGAGGGAATAAACAGCGGAAGCGAGCTAGTATCGACTTCCCAGATGAATATAAAGATTGGAGCCGAATTCGATATGGGCTTCAGAATCGATGCATCAAAGAAAAAGAACACATCACTCAGAATAGGCATCTATGGAAAGGTGGACCTGCTGACATTTACTTCTATATCAAAAACCAGCAAGGATAGCTCATCCTCTGAAATGTCGCTCATTGCCGATATATTTATGCCAATAGGAGAGAAAAGGGCAACGCATACAGTAGGCTATGTCTCTCTTGGCCATACATTCAAGAGCAATGAAAGGGAAACTAGATACAGGTACACCACTAAATACAGAGCCTTGAATAAAGGCATTACCACTGAAATCTGATACGCTAAGATATAAAAAAAGGACCTCGCTAGAAGGTCCGTTACGCCCTACAAGATTCGAACTTGTCACCTACTGCTTAGAAGGCAGTTGCTCTATCCAGGTGAGCTAAGGGCGCATTTCGTACTTGCCGTACTTGAGACACTATAAGCACTTTGAAAAATAATTGCAAGTAGCTTTCTGCAATAAATGAATTCTTTTTGAATCTTTTATAATGCTGTTTTTAAAGCTATAATCAAAAAACAGGAGTATAAAATGCTAGTTAATCTAAAAAATGGTGATACTACAATGACTCTCTCCACACTTGGAGCTGAGCCTCAGAGCGTAATATTTGAAGGCAGAGAGTATATCTGGAATGGAGATAAGGAATTCTGGCCAAGAAGAGCACCTCTTCTATTTCCTACAATCGGTCCTACAAAGGATAGCAAGATCAAGGCTAAGGGCAGCTATTACGACATGCCTAACAATGGCTTTGCAAGAGACGTTGAGTGGGAGCTTGTTGAGAAGAGTGAAAAGAGCGCAACCTTCAAGCTCGAGGACAACGAAGAGTTCAGAACCAAGTACTATCCATATGGATTCATCATCAATGTTACTTATACATTGCTTCAAAATGGATATGAGGCAGCTGCAGAGATCTATGCAAAGGAAGATCTAGCCTATACTTTCGGATGGCATCCAGCATTCTCTCTTGATATAAACGGAAAAGGAACTCCCCTTGATAGCTACACAGTAAACTTCGAGGAAGAAGAAAGACTCGACAAGAAGACTGCTGTAAATGGTGTATTTGAATATACTAAGGACTTCCTAGTTGGCGACACACTAGACCTTTCAAGAAGCGTATTAGATAAGGGTGCGATCATCCTTGATGGAATCAAATCAAGTGAAGTAACTCTTACATCCTCAAAGGGAGAACATGGAGTTACTGCAACAATAGGAGATATGAAGACACTCACAATTTGGACCAAGGAGATCAAACATGCCCAATATTGCTGCATAGAGCCAATGCTTTCATTCGGAGATACAGCAAGGAAAGAAGATATCGAGGAAATGAAGGAATCAAGCCACCTTAAGGCTGGTGAAAGCGTAACCTACACCAACAGATTCACCTTCTTCTAGACTTAGCTTTAGTCACATAAGCCTTCCTGACTGTTTCAAATACAGTCTGCTGAAGGCTTTTTTCATCCTTAAGCACATTCCTTAGCCGACGCATAACCTCATATGCAAGATCCTCGGCCTCTCTGTATATCTCCTCACCATCCCTGCTATCGCTCCATAAGAGGTACTCATTCTTCTTATCAATTGCTATGTCTCTTATAGTCGCTATAAGCTCTTCTTTCTCCTTGTTCTCAGGAGAGAGATCCTCTTCTCTAATTGCATTAAAAGATAGAGGAAGATCAGGAGGAGATGAAAGATCAAAGAGAAGATGAGATTTGAGAAGCTCATAATCAGACTCTTCAAATGTATGATATATACCTGAGGATGCAGATATTATAACGCTATAGTCTTTAACCACATCTCGTCTTCTATCATATGCAAGCCCCTTTACAGAAACAGGAAGAAGAAATATCTTCTCTTCATCTCTTAGCGTCATAACAACCTCATGGCCATCATCTCTTAAAGCCTCAGCAACTCTTCTGGCTTTTTCTCCAGAACCTATAATAATGACACTCTCTTTATCTCTTACTCTCTTGCAGAGGGCTTTGATCATATTCCCGTCAATGACATTCATAGAGTATTTGCTCTGGCATTCCTTACCAAAAGCAATAGCCATATTAAAAGCCTTTGAAAGATGAGAGGATGATGCAAAAACAGCCTGGGATGCTTCCATAGAGATTCGTATCTGGGAGATTATCGAATCCTCTCCGAATCTTGGAGATAATATGCCGCTTGACAGAAGAAATAGATGCTCGATTGGATCATCAGCGTCATATCTGTACTCTCTGACTTTAAGAGGGCTCACAGATAAAAGACGCTCTATCGTCTCTTCAGGTATTTCTTTCTCTGAGTACACCTCTGCCCTATCGCAGGTGATCATAATAGCCAGAGGAGCCTTGACTATTGAGAATAATTTAGACGTATAGCTCTCTAATTGAGCCTTCTCTATATTATATAGATGATCAAAAAGATGAGGCTCCTTTGTAAAATCTATTCCTCTTAGATATATCATCATAGCCTCAATTAATATAGGTCAGAGCTAATACAGGAGTAAAATGCTTGAAGTTATCTGCATTGAAGGTAGAGCCAGCTAATACGCTGAAGCTGTCAAATTCTGCTTTAATATATATAGAAAGAAGACCATTCTCACGCTTGAAGGAGAACATTCTATGCTCACTTTCTCTATAGCCTACTCCTAGAGCTAGAGAGTGCGTCGGAAGCGGCTGAAAGGCTACATCTGCCTTGATATCAAAGACAAGAGAATCTTCCTTCAATGAAGAATAGGAGAGAGAAAGCCTAGGTCTTACCAGATTAAGCTCACCCTCTTTATTTATCCTGCTAAGCCCAAGATATAGGGATAGCACAGATGACTCTAGAACATTATCCATATTTATAGATACTGCTCCATCATCAAGAGACATGATCTTATCTACATAAGCACCAAGGGCACCGAATTTGAAGTACAGCAAGGCACCTGCAGAAAGAGAGAATCTAGAGGATCCCAAATCATTCTCAAAGGGAGAGAATAGAGCATTGGCATAAGCATCTGCAAGATTATCTATCTCCTTTGAGCTTCGTATCATGCTGTTGCCTCCCTTCAATCTCATACCAAAGCTGAAATAAGGAAGAGCATATGCCCAGTCTATTTGTGCATCTATAGTGTTATATATATCGTATTTATTACCATCGATAATTCTGAAGTCTGATCCGAATTGTCCTGTAAGTGATATATTCCTGCCTAAAAAAGCCAGCACAAGCTTATCTGCATGGTTCTGGAAATATTTCATATTGATTGAAGCTTTATCTGCAATTACATCGTCGCTTCCAGTGTAGGAGACAAGCAATGTACCATCATCTCTTTTCAATGGAAGTGCTGCAGGGTTATATAGCGCATCATAAAAAGATCCATAGTATGAGGCAGAGACAAATGGACTCAATGCAATATTATCCAGTGAATAAATATTAAGCGCAAAAAGCGAGCTTGCTATTGATAATACCAGCGCTGATAATAAAAGCCTCTTCTTAGACATAACTCAATCATAGAACAAAAAGAGCTAAGAGACAAACAGGTAGAAGATATATAGAATAGCATTATGGGCAATGTTTTCTTTCATATAGACCTTGATGCCTTCTTTGCATCTGTTGAGATACTAGATAATCCTGAATACAGGGGTAAGCCCCTGATTATAGGAACACCTGGAAGAAGAAGCGTCGCAGCAACCTGCTCATACGAGGCCAGGGCCTTTGGAGTTCATAGTGCTATGCCTATGCTTGAGGCCCTGCGGCTATGTCCTAATGCGATATGCATTCCGCCTAGAATGAATCGCTATAGTGAGAAAAGCCATGAGGTCATGTCTATAATAGAGAGCTTCGCACCTGGATTTCTTCAGGTTTCAATTGATGAGGCCTTTCTGGATTTATCAGGAATGGAGAGAATCTATCCTCTTGCAGGAAAGGCTGCAAAGGAGCTCAAAATCAGAATCAAGGAGAAGACAGGTCTTACTGTATCTATAGGTGTTGCATCATCAAGATTCCTTTCAAAGCTTGCATCTGATTACCATAAGCCTGATGGTCTTACCATTGTTCCTCAAGCTAGAGAGATAGAGTTCATAGACGCGGTAGGTCTTGATAAGCTATGGGGAGTCGGGAAATCCACGCGAGAGGCTTTAAGACGAAAAGGAATAAACTCAACACAGAAGCTTAGAGAATATAGCGAGAATGAGCTTATCAGGCTATTTGGAGACCATGCGGGGACCTATCTTTATCAGATTGTGCGTGCAATAGATCCTGGTATATATCAGGGGGAAGCAAAAAGCCATTCAATCTCAACTGAGACTACTTTTTTAAATGATATCTATGATAAGGAGATTCTTGAGGAATACATGCTAGAAATGAGCCAGGATGTGATGTTCAGAGCACTTGAGGAGGGAAAGATACCAAGAACAGTCGGGCTTAAGCTTCGCTATGGCGAGGACTTCTCAACAGCTACTATACAGATATCACCAAAGGAGGAGATATACTCATCAGATGATGTATACAGGATTTTGAAGAATGCACTTGAGGCAAAGTGGGACAAAAGAGGAATAAGACTGCTCGGAGTTAGTCTTCAAAACACATATGAATCACCAGATCCGCTTCAAAGAGATCTATTTGGAGAGAGAGGAGAAAAAGAGAGAAGGCTTGAAAAGACTATCCTAGGTCTCTCAAAGAATGGCATTAAGATGGTAAAAGCAAGAAGCCTCAAAAAGAATCCGAATTCTTGAGCTAAAGGCTTTCATCGTGGTATTATTTCCATATGCTTAAAGTCTGTCTTATAGAGCCTGAGATACCTCAGAATACTGGCAATATCGCAAGAACCTGTGCCGCCACAGCAACAGAGCTGATACTAGTTCATCCCCTTGGTTTCGATATCTCCGAAAAAGCAGTAAGACACGCAGGACTTGATTACTGGAAGGATGTAAAGCTAAGAGAATATCCATCAAAGGAAGCCTTCTTCAGCGAAAATTCTGATGCTGATATGTTCTTCTTCTCTCAGAAAGGACAGCTGCTCTTTTCAGATATTACCTTCAATTACGATAAAGACACCTATCTCATATTCGGCAAAGAGAGCGTTGGGCTTGGAAACGAGCTTCTATCTCAAAACAGAGAAAGAACTGTAAGGATACCTATGCTTGATGAAATCAGATGCCTTAATCTCTCTAATAGCGTCGCGATAGCTGTATATGATTATTACAGAAAGAATGATTTCATGAACTTCAGATTGAAAGGAGTGCTTTAATGAAAATAGCAATAATAGGATGCGGGAATATGGGCTCTGCTATCGCAACGAGCCTTGCAGAAAATGACAGCTTTGAGGTCTTCGTGCTTAACAGAAGCAAGGAAAAGGCCCTTAATCTCCATAAAGAGAACAATAAGATAAACGTACTAGATAAAATGGAGGATGCTCATGGCTTTGATGTAGTCATGATAGCCGTAAAGCCTCAAATGCTTCCTCCGCTTTATGAGGAGCTTAAGGAGCTTAATGCAAAGCTATACATATCAATAGCAGCTGGAGTCAATCTCAAGACACTAAGTGAGAAGCTCGGTACAGATTGTGTTGTAAGATATATGCCGAATATAGCAGCTAAAGCAAAGAGCTCAGTAACAGCCGTAGCACTTGGAAGTGGCGTCAAGGATGAGGAGACAGCTTTATCTATTGCATCAGCCTTTGGCTCTGCCTTCATTCTTCCAGAAGAGCAATTTCCTGCATTCATAGGAATATCTGGATCTGCTATAGCCTATGTATTTGAATTTATACATTACCTGGCACTCGGCGGAGTCAAGGAAGGAATTCCATATAATAAGAGTGCAGAAATAGCAAAAGATACGCTTATTTCTGCTTCCAGGCTCATGGACAAGACAAAGAAGAGTGCAATTGAGC
>CAVHSB010000032.1:8675-16524 GCA_963638635.1 Flexilinea sp. | reverse complement strand
GCCCGCAAAGGTGTTCCAAAGAGTATCTGGGAGACCTATTCATCTTTTGCTAATACCTTGGGCGTACCATTGTTCTTGGCATCGCTGAGGACAAGGAGATAGGGTGCTTTGTTCTATGTGGTGTGCAGAATGCAGAAAAGATGCTTTCTGATATCTGGAACTCACTTAACAACTGAGAAAGGATAAGTACCAATGTGCTTCTTGAGCATATATAAAGGCTTAGAGTTTATTGTGATCGAAGTTCCAAGAGCTGATAGAAGAGATAAGCCTGTATATATCGGACATAAAGGCTCCTTCAAGAGAAATCATGAAGGGGATTACCATTGCAGCAAAGAAGAAGTTAAAGCAATGCTTCGAGATCAATCAGATACTTCCTCCGATTCTTTGGTACTGGATAAGCTCTGGGTAAATAGCTTGAACGCTCAAAGCACTATAGAGCCTGATTCAAAAGCATAAGGGAAAATCACATATGGAATACACTTCCAAATGAGGATTTCCTAATCAAGATAGGTGCTGCAAGAATATCTGAATTAGATGACAAAGTACATCCGAAACTTGCTGGTTTAATATTCTTTGGTGACTATATGACGATTGTCGATGAGCTTCCAAACTATTTCTTAGATTATAGAGAGAATGGCAAATGATACGAGATGGTCAGATCGTGTGTGTTCCTCTGATGGAGATTGGAGTGGTAATACCTACGACTTCTATTTTCGCATAATAGATAGATTGGCAGCTGATGTTAAACGCCCATTTAAATTAGATGAGAACATGATGCGTGTTGACGATACTTCTGTACATAAAGCATTGCATGAGTGTCTTGCTAATGCTTTGATTGACGCAGATTATTATGGCAGGCGAGGAATAGTGATAGATAAAGAATTCCGTAAGGTTGTTATATCGAATGCTGGTACATTCCGTGTGGATATAAAAGAGGCTATTGCTGATGGAGTAAGTGGATGCTCGAAATGTGCGAATTTTCAATATGTTCTCGCTTATCAATGTCGAAGAACGATCTGAAATAGGGTTATAGCACTTGGAAGAAGAATGGTTATAAGGAGCCTATACTTATTGAAAGTGTTAATCCAGATAGAGTTGCATTTATTCTAGAAGTTGAGAATGACGGAAATCATGATTCCCTCTCTCGGACAGAGTTTGATGTATATTCTTTGATAAGAGAAAACAACGAGTTATCTGCAAGGATGATTGCATCTGCGCTTGGGATATCGACCTATACTGTTGATCGTGCAACTAGAAAGCTGAAGCTTCTTGGTTATATCAAACGAAGCGGAGCAACAAAAGGGCGTTGGTTTGTTCTACGATGAGAAGCATTTCTCAATAACTTGCTATTTAGCGTTGTAGATGGTAAAAACAATGTAAGCAGGAGCTGTTCTTTATACTGCATTTGAAGGAGTCAGAGAGATGGGAAGATTTGTAAACCCAGATAACAGTGCGTTTCAGGTTGCTCTTAACTCTGAGATCTATGTTGATAAAACAGGTTTGATTAGTTACACGAATAGTGTTCTAGATACTACCAATGCATATATCTGCAATAGTCGTCCTCGAAGATTTGGCAAGTCCTATGCTGCTAACATGCTTGCAGCCTATTACAGCAAGGGCGCAGTCTCAGAGAAGATGTTTGCCGGTTTAGAGATTAGCAATAATGCAGACTTTGAAAAGCATCTTAATAAATATGATGTAATACATATTGATATCCAATGGTTCAGGTCAAACTGTAAGGATTCAGATAATATTGTTGATTTTGTCACAGCTTCAGTTTTATGCGAATTGCGAGAGCTTTATCCAGAGGCATTGCCACAAGAGGTCTCTAGCCTGCCAGATGCTCTTTCAAGAATCAAGGAGAAAACAGGACAGAAATTCATTGTTATTATCGATGAGTGGGATGTTCTTATAAGAGATGCGGCTAATAACAAAGAGCAGGATGATTATATTACTTTTCTGCGAGGTATGTTTAAAGGAACAGAGCCCACAAAGTATATTCAGCTTGCATATCTTACCGGCATACTTCCTATTAAGAAGGAGAAAACTCAATCGGCATTGAATAATTTTGATGAATTTACAATGCTAAGCGCTGGTAGGCTAGCTCCATACATTGGCTTTACAGAGATTGAAGTCAAAAATCTGACAGAAGAATATAATCAAGACTTTAATGAGGTGAAGCGCTGGTATGATGATTATCTATTAAAGGATTACCAGGTATATAATCCTAGGGCAGTTGTCTCTCTGATGCAGAGAGGTGAATTCAAGAGCTATTGGTCGGAAACAGCCTCTTATGATGCAATTGCTTCGCTGATCAATATGGATTTTGATGGCTTGAAGAGTGCTATAATTGAAATGCTATCTGGCTCAGAAGTAAAGGTAAATACATCAACATTCAAGAATGATACCGCAAGTATTGGTAGCAAGGATGATGTGCTTACCTATATGATTCATCTCGGCTATCTTGGCTATAATGAGACGAGAAGAACAGCGTTTGTTCCAAATGAGGAGATACGCCAGGAGCTTACGAGTGCAGTTCAGGATAGGCATTGGAATGAGATGATGACCTTTCAGAGGGAATCAGAAAGCTTGCTTAATGCTACACTTGATAGGGATGAGGCAGCAGTTGCTGCCCGAATCGAGAAAATACATAGCGATTATATATCATTTATTCAATATAATAATGAAAACTCACTAAGCAGCGTGCTTGCGATAGCATATCTGAGCGCAATGCAATATTATTTCAAGCCTATTCGAGAATTGCCGACAGGACGTGGCTTTGCTGATTTTGTATTCATTCCTAAGCCTGAGTATAAAAATGATTATCCTGCATTGGTCGTAGAGCTGAAATGGAATATGAATGCGCAAACTGCAATGATGCAGATCAAGCAAAAGAAGTATCCATCCTCGATTCTGAACTACACTGGCGATATTTTGCTTGTTGCAATCAGCTATAATCCCAAAAGCAAAGAGCATCAATGCTTGATTGAAAAGTACGAGAAGACCTAAAAAGGCTATAGCGCAATAGGCTCTAAAGCTATAAATAGTATGCTGCTTTTGTGTTCTCCGAATATTGACTCAATAAACCTCTTTTGATATCGTGTACTAGTTGAATTATCGACATTAAAACAAATCTTTTACTGGAGGGTAAATCTAATGGCAAGAAATTTTGCTCCTAGATTCAAGCAGTGCAGAAGACTTGGGGTTAATGTATGTGGAAACCCTAAGGCAATGAACAGAGCAAATGCACCAGCATTTGCAAAGAGAAAGAAGGTTACTGACTACAGCAAGCAGCTAACTGAGAAGCAGAAGCTCAAGGCTTATTATGGCGTTCTTGAGAAGCAGCTTCACCACTATTATGAGAAGGCTCTTAAGTCTGAGCTCAGAACTGGTGATGCTCTCGTTATCCAGCTCGAGAGAAGACTTGATAACGTTGTATACAGAATCGGCTTCGGCAACTCTATTCGTCTTGCTCGCCAGCTCGTTTCTCATGGTCACGTTCTTGTAAATGGCAAGAAGGTAGATATTCCTTCATACCAGCTCAAGGCAGGCGATGTAGTTTCTCTAAAAGAGAAATCAAGAAACAACGAGCACTTTAAGGCTAACTTCCTTGGCCATGCATCTTTCAATCTCCCATACATTGAGAGAAACACAGATGACTGGACAGGTAAGCTTACTAGACTTCCTGAGAGAGCTGAGATTCCTGTACAGGTAAATGACCAGCTCGTAGTCGAGTTCTACTCAAAGTAATAGATACACTCCAGAGGCAGTACCACATACTGCATATGAAGAGGATACGGCCACATTCCAAATACGCTGTACCTCGGATGCTCATCCTGGCGGCTACCCTCAAAAAGGGTTGGGCTTGGAGAATCTTAAGAAGACCCCGGAAGGGGTTTTCTTATTGTCTTTAAAAGGTCAAAAAAATAGCATAGCGCTAAGGCTATGCCGATATTATTATCTCCAATTGATTTCAAAGGATAGAGGATGCGATAGCAGAAGAAAGTCTATTATAGGGAATGTAAAGCGCGCTGTTGTAGCATCTACCTTTGTGGCACCGCTTATCGTTGTTATAGCTCCTGGTGTCTTTATATCTATTGTTATTACACCATTTCTTATAGCATCTGGTCCTTCCTCTCCTAATAGGAAGTAGATCATATCCAGATAATCCTCTTCACTTGTTCCGATATTATATAGTGGTCCATATACCTCAAAGTTTGGATCAGCTAGGAACGGAACAATCTTTGTAAGCTCTTCGAAGTTGTTTATATCTACATAGAAGGAGATTGAATTTGCACTCTCCTTGAATAGGCTTTGCTTCTCTCCGCCAAGTTCCTTGATTAGATTTGTAAGACTTGTATAATCAAATTCTAAGGAGTATTGGTTAGCGCCTGTTTTCTTAAGATTGACTCTGGTAGTAGATGTTGCTCTATCAAGATCGGATGAGAAGCTTGACATAGCACTATCCATTATGGATTCATCTGCTGGCAGAAATTCTGCAAAGTCTTCAAGCACATCAACGAAGAATTGCTCGACCTTTATATCTGATTCAGAGGAGCCTCCGTTTCTGCCTATAGTCAGGGTCTCAGTAACAGAACACGATGCAATCAATAGCGAAGCTAAAATGACCAATGCTAATTTTCTCATAAGCTAAGATTATACAAAACCATAGAATGCGACAAGATAATATGTGGACATGGTAAACCTTAGTGTGATAGAAATTATACGTTTGATTATAAAAGTGTTAGTTAAGAAACAAAATAAGCAATGTCTGTATTAATAATTATAAGGGTACATATGAATATCAGAAAGAAAACATCAGCTTTACTATGCATGCTTTTTACAGCAGTATCTCTTTTTGCATCTCTCAATGCGAATATCAAATCACATCCTACTTCACTAGAGCTTTCATGGGCTCCAGAGAGCGGAGCTGTCTATTATGATATCTACAATGGACAGGACTTTGTTGTAAGGCTTGATAATAATGCACGCTCATACACTATAACAGGCCTTGATAGTGATAGAAGCTACCAGATAGCGCTTGCTGTACGCGATAGTGCTAATAACACACTCTCAAGCGTTTGGCTTGATGGAAGGACTTCAAGCTGGGATGGGGTTTATCTCTGGACAAATAAGACCGATGATGACAATAAAGGTAGAATCAGAGAGATAAGGATGAGAATAGCTCATGTAAAGGATGATGTTTACGGACAATATAATGAGGTATATCTATATTATAATGGAGCTGAGCTGAAGATATTCCCTCTGTTTCCATTTGATTCAGAGGATGCAAAGGTATGGCATAAATATAAGGAAGACAGCGTTGGAGGCAATTCCTACAGATCCAATGCTGCGCTTTTCAATAAATCAAGCATGACTCCATCAAAGTGGAGGATTTCGAAGATAGTCATTGACAGGGACTCAACTTACGCTTACATTCAAACAAGCGCACTTTCGTTTATTTTTGATACTGTCAGCTCTTATAGTCTCTATGAGAGTGATGGCAAGAAATATATGGAATTCAAGACAGAGTCAGAGCAGAGCATAGTCAATAATGCGCTCTTCAAGAATCCAAATCCAGGCGAAGGTGACTCATTCATTCTAGAAAGAATAGAATAGCAGGAGGGGCAATGGTCGCCGACAAGAATAAGAAAAGCTTGATTATAGTCGAATCTCCGACAAAGGCTAATACAATCAAGAAATATCTTCCATCAAACTTTCAGGTCGTAGCATCTAAAGGTCATGTGGTTGATCTTAATCCTAATCCGTCTAATAAGGATGGGGTATATGGAGTAGATGTCAACGACGACTTCAAGCTTGATTATGTAATAGTAGATGGAAAAGAAGCACTTCTTAATGATATGAAGAAGCTTCTGAAAAAGTCAGAGCAGCTTATTCTTGCAAGTGATGAGGATAGAGAGGGAGAGTCTATTGCATGGCATCTGCTGAATCAGCTCAAGCCTACTGTTCCTGTATATAGAATGGTATTCCATGAAATCACAAAGAAGGCAATTCTTGCAGCATTCGATAATTGCAGAGAGATAGATATAAACCTAGTAAGAGCTCAGGAGGCTAGACGTACGGTAGATCGTCTCCAGGGCTATGGTATTTCACCTCTTTTATCGCAGAAGCTTGGAGCTAAATACAGTGCGGGGCGTGTTCAATCTCCTGCTTTGAAGATGATTGTAGAGAAAGAGAGAGCCAGACGTGCATTTAAGGCAAGTGGCTTTTACTCTGTAGAGAGCGTTATGTCCTCATCATCTTCATTCTCTTCAACTCTTACAGCAATCTCCTCTGTTAAGGTTGCCTCCTCATCCTCTTATGATAAAGAGACCGGAGAGCTGAAGAAGGATGTAAGAGTATTAAGCGAAAAAGATGCAGATAAGGTAACTCGGGATATAATCGGGAAAGAGGCTGAAGTCGAGAGCGTTATGCATCAGGATAAGATAGAGCGCCCGCAAATGCCATTTACAACATCAACGCTGCAGCAGGATGCAACTAGAAAGCTGCATAAGGGTGCAAGAGAGATTATGATGATTGCCCAGCACCTATATGAGAATGGCTTCATTACATACATGAGAACAGATTCTCCGAATCTATCTGATGAATGCATAAAAGCATCCCGTGATTCTGTGCTTTCCCTATTCGGTAAGGAGTATCTATCTCCAAGTCCTAGGAACTTCAAGGCAAAGACTCTTGGAGCACAGGAGGCACATGAGGCTATTAGGCCATCTGGCGATGTGATGAGGAGCCCTAAGGATACAGGCCTGACAGGCGATGAGCTTAAGCTTTATACTCTCATATGGCAGCGCACACTCAGCACTCAGATGAGGGAGTGTGAAAAGGCAGTGACAACTGTTACAATGAAATTGGATGACTACACCTTCACATCCTCTGGCACAGTAATAACCTTCAAGGGCTTCAGAGCACTATATGAGGCAGCTACTGATGATAATGAGAGCAAGGAAAATATACTGCCATCTTTATCTGCTGGCGATAAGGTTATGGTAGAAAGCGCTGAGGCTAAGGCACATGTTACGACTCCTCCTTCTAGATACAACGAAGCAACACTTGTAAAGACACTAGAGAGTGAGGAGATAGGACGTCCTAGCACATATGCAACTATAATATCTACCTTGATTGACAGGCATTACATAATAAGAGAGGGCCAGTATCTAGTACCAACCTTCACAGGCTTCTTTGTTGATGCATTTCTTGAAAAGGCATTCTCTCTATACATTGGCTATGACTTTACGAAGAATATGGAGGCAGGCCTCGATAAGATCGCAGCTGGAGATGAGGATAAGAGCGAGTATCTATCCTCTTTCTGGTTTGGATCTTCATCATTCAAGGGACTTGAAGCTGATCTGAAGGATGCTAGAGCAACTACAGTTGCAGGAGAGGTCAAGAATCTTACGCTTCCAGGCCTTTCATATTCCTTCAAGGAAGATGATTCAGATGTTCACTATGAGATAAGAACCGGCAAATTCGGTCCATACCTTTCATCTGATTACACAGATACAGAGACTGGCAAGGTCAGAATGGCATCTATTGATGAGAAGAAGTACTTTCCAGGAACCTTTACAGATGAGGATGCTAAGTCAATATTATTCCCTGAAGAGATCAAGGCGATTCTCTATGATAAGTATGAGCTTAAAACTGGACGCTATGGCGATTACTTAACAAGAATCTCTGATGGAAGGATTGCATCATGGCCAAAGATCAAGGCTGAAGCTATAAATGCATCTGAGCCTTTCATTGATCTTCTCTTTGAGCTTCCAAAGACTATGTATAGAGATGATGAGGGAGAAGAGGTGGTTCTCAAATCTGGCCCTTATGGCTTCTATGC
>CAVHSB010000032.1:5694-8665 GCA_963638635.1 Flexilinea sp. | reverse complement strand
TCTATGCATCATACAAAGGCAAGAATACTAGAGTATCTGATCCTCTATCTTTCAATGCAGAGTCTGTTATAGCAGATGAGGTGCTTCCAGCCTTTTCTGTAAACGGGAAGAGTGCAGAGATAGCTAAGGGACGCTATGGTTACTATATAAAGTATGATGGAAAGAATATTCCGCTTCCTGCATCCTTTAAGCGAGATGTCTCATCTCTTAAGGAAGAGGATGTAGTGAATGCTGTAAGTGGCGTTAAGGAAGAAAAGAGCGTCGATGCTGAAAAGAGCTTTACTGTTGACGGTGAGCCTGTTTCACTGATCAATGGTCGTTATGGCTACTACCTTAAGAGAGGCAAGGACAATATTGCTTTAAGCGATGATATTAAGAAGAATATCGCAGCTCTTACAGAGGATAAGGTTGCAGAGCTTGTAAGAGCATATGTTCCAAAGGCTAAGAAAGCTGCTTCTAGAAGAAAGTAATGGATAGGCTTGATAAGACTATAGCTCAGACAGGGCTATATACACGGCGCGATGTCAGAGCATTGGCAAAGAAGGGACGCATAAAGGTCAACGGAAACGTGATCAAGGATGAAGCCTTCAAGGTCGATGCTGCTGCCTATATAGCTATCGACGATGAGGCTATTGAGCTTTATCATGATGTTGTCATAGTACTCAATAAGCCAGCTGGATATGTTACAAGCACAGAGGATGGTATGAATCCTACAGTGATGGCTCTTATTCCAGAGAAATATAGGAGGCTTGGTGTTTATCCAGTGGGAAGACTGGATAAGGATACAGAGGGGCTTTTGGTATTCACTAACAATGGAGAGCTTGCCCATCGTCTTATAAGCCCAAGGCATGAGGTTGAGAAAGAGTATGTGGCTTATCATGAGGGGGATATAACAGAGGCTGATATTGAAGCATTCAGTAATGGTATTGTCCTCAAGGATGGAACTATTTGCAAAAGCGCCATTCTCAAGAGGCTTGAAACAGGTGAGAGCTCTATAACACTCAAGGAGGGCAAGTACCATCAAGTCAGACGCATGATGGCCTCAATTGGGAAGCCTGTTAAATACCTCAAAAGAATAAGAGAAGGAAGTCTAGAGCTTGGCGCGCTTGGAAAAGGCAAAGTACGAGAGCTTCAAGAGTCTGAGATTGCAGCCCTCTTTGATAAAGAGTAGACGCTTGCTTCAATTGATCTTCCAGCATCCAGATCTGTTGGAGCCTATTCGGTCAAGTTTATTTCTTTCTTTTAAAGCTTAGGTGATTTTTACGCTTATACCACGCTCATGTTTATGCGCTGGCTTTTTTATCCGTATTTTGCTCGATATATGTTGTCTTTGCTTATAAAAAAAGTGACCCCTATGCGATTTGAACGCACGACCTACTCCTTAGGAGGGAGTCGCTCTATCCAGCTGAGCTAAGGGATCAACGCAAAAGAGTATATGTGAATTACTTTTCTAATGCAACAGCCAAATCTTTCGTTTAGCCTAGTTTGCTACTTTTCTTAATCTCTCATTATTTATAAAATCCTTATAAGAGGAAAACAGAAATGACAGTTCGTGAGTATATGACAAAGCATCCTATTACATGCAGAGAGTCTGACAATATCTACTATGTAAGCGAACTCATGGAAAGAGAGGCTATTCATCATCTTCCTGTTCTGGATGAAAGGGAGAGACTTGTTGGTGTCATTTCTGAGAAAGATATAATAACTGCTGTACCTGATCTATCATCTCATCCGTCATTATCTAAGATGGCTTATCTGATCTCAAAGCTTCAGGTGAAGGATGTGATGAATAGTGAAGTTGCGACAATCGGTATAGATGCGACTATTGAAAGCGCAGCAAAGGAGATGTTTGATAACGAAATCTCATCTCTTCCTGTTGTTGATGAGGATGGCCTTTTGAAGGGCCTTCTTACAAAAAGTGATATATTCTCTCTCCTCTTAGAGCTTTTTGGAGCTAGGCATTATGGCATCAGGGTCTCTCTTAGAGTACAAGACAGACCTGGTACTATTGCTAGAATTACAGAAGAACTAGCTAAAAGGGGAATAGATATAGTATCGATTGGCACAATAAGAGGCCAAGAGAAATGCACGCTTAAGGTACAAGGCGAGTCCATAGAGAATCTCAGAGAAATATTCAGAACCCTTGATGCAGAAGTATTGGATATCAGGGAAGTCTGAGTGAAAAAGAAAACATCAAAAGATACAATTAAAAGACAATTGAATGATTTTGAGGATATAAGCCCATTTAAAGGCATAGTTCTCAAGGAGAAAAAGGAGCCTGAGGTGGCTAAGAAGAGGGCTGTAGCTCCTGAGAAGAAGCCTTCAGAGATAGTTCAAGGCTATAATCCTAATGCATCCTTTGCGGATATTCTCTATTCATATGAGCACTCTGGCAATCCTTACTCAATGCCTAAGAGTACACAAAAGGCTATAAAGAGCAAAAAGACTGATTTCGGCGCTATTCTGGATAAGTGGGAAGGAAAGAGCACTGTCAAAGCTGTAGCTAAGGATACAGCTAAAAGCTCTTATAAGCCTACAAAGTCATTTGCTGATATCCTCTCCCAATATGAGGGTACACCTGCAGAGGCAGCAAAGCCTAAGAAGAAGGAAAAAGAGCCTGAGATTGTCAAAGAGAATACTCCATACAAAAGAGAGAGCAAGGAGTATAAGGCAACTAAGGACTTTGGAGAGCTTCTTTCTGCATTTGAGAATAAGGATGAAAAGAAGAAAACATCAGTCAAAGCAGCTGTTGAGTCAATAGAGGTTAATGTGTCTCAAAAAGAAAGTGTTGAGATACTCTCTGAAAATCTCTTTAAGAGGAATAGCGAGTATAAAAGAGATCCAGCTGCAGCATGGTCAGTGCTTGGCGAGAATGAGAGCTTTGTAAGACCTGAAAAGCCAATTGAGAAAATTGAAGCCAAAGAGGAAGCAAAGAATGAGGCAAAGCCAGTAGCTAAGGCATACAGGCCAG
>CAVHSB010000032.1:0-5684 GCA_963638635.1 Flexilinea sp. | reverse complement strand
CAATAAAGCCAATAATTGAGGCAAAAAAGGAAGATGCTTTAGATAAAGAGGAGCCAAATACACTCTTTAAGGAGAGTGATGATGTTAAGAGATCCTCTCGTGCAGCATGGTCAGTGCTTGGTGGCAATAATAGCTTCAAGCGTGATGAGGCTACAAACAAGGATCTTCCTGATATAGAGCCTTCATCTTTTAAATCTGCCTATAACCCAACAAAGGATTTTTCAGATATACTCTCTGAATTCAATGATGAGAATGTTAAGACCTTTGAGGAGATTCTCAAGGAAAAGGGTGAAGAGTCTAAGAAGAGAGTTCAGACTATAAATGAGCTCAGGATGCTACGTCCACAGGCGACTCTTGATCTTCATCAATTGACTCAAGATGAGGCTGAGAGTGCAATAAAGGAATTCCTTTCAGAGTGTAAGGACAATGGTATCAGAAAGATATCTATAATCACAGGCAAGGGCCTTCATAGTGAGGATGGAATAGGAGTCCTGAGAAGCGTAACAGAGAGAGTTCTTGATGAATCAGGACTTGTTAGTGAAAAAAAGAGCGCTCCTTTCAATGCCGGTGGCTCTGGAGCGCTTTGGATAATTCTTAAAGCTTAGCGTTCTCTGTAGATTATTCTGCCTTTTGACAGGTCATATGGGCTTAGCTCTACTTTTACTGTGTCGCCAGGTACGATTCTGATGTAGTGTTTTCTCATCTTGCCGGATAGATGTGCAAGTATTACAAGCTTGTTTGAAAGCTCTACACGGAACATTGTGTTTGGAAGGGCTTCTTTTACAACGCCTTCTACTTCGATTGCTTCTTCTTTAGCCATTATTTCTCCTAACGCTTCTGCGCCTTTATTTATTATCCCAAAAGGGATTATGTATCTACAAAACCTTGAATAGTATAGACATATTCATTTTTTGTTGTCAAGAAATATACAAAGAAGCAGCCTTATTGAAGACAATTTATTAATTTATTGCAATCAAAGCAGTTATGATTGTCAGCTTACTCTATTTTTGATAATTTGCAATCGCTATTTGTTGCATAGAATGAGCAAAAAGAGCAAACTCTAGGAGAGGAGATTCTTAAATGGGCGCATTAGAGAAGTATTTAACAGAACATAACGGAAAAATAGATGCTGAATCGGCTTTGTATATTTCAGAGCTTGAGCTTGTATCGAGAGTGTCTAAAAAGACTGCTGGCTATATCGTAAATGAGTTAAAGGACCAGAGAACTCATCTGAAGCTTATTGCAAGTGAGAACTTCTCATCCTTATCTGTACAGGCAGCTATGGGAAACCTTCTTACCGATAAGTACAGTGAAGGATTTCCGTTTCATAGATTCTATGCAGGCTGTGAGAATGTCGATGAGATAGAGACAGAAGCTGCAGAGGCTGCATGCCGTTTATTCGGTGCTGAGCATGCTTATGTGCAGCCTCATAGCGGGGCTGATGCTAATCTATGTGCTTATTGGGCTATATTGAATGCCAAAGTACAGGTTCCACTTCTTGAAGAGATGGGCATTACCAATCCATCCAATATGAAGAGAGAGGATTGGAATAAGGTAAGGGAAGCTCTTCATAACCAGCGACTTCTTGGCCTTGATTATTACTCAGGTGGACATCTTACACATGGCTATAGACAGAATATATCAGCACAGCTATTTGATGCTTATTCCTATACTGTAGATAAAGAGACTGGCCTTCTTGATTATGATGCGATTGAGAAGCTCGCAAAAGAAATAAAGCCTCTTATTCTTCTTGCAGGCTACTCAGCATACCCAAGAAAGGTGGATTTCAGAAGAATGTCAGAGATAGCTCACTCTGTTGGTGCTGTGTTCATGGTTGATATGGCACATTTCGCAGGCCTTGTAGCAGGTGGTGTATTTACAGGAGATTATGATCCAGTTAAGTGGGCAGATGTAGTAACTACAACTACTCATAAGACTCTAAGAGGCCCAAGAGGCGGTATGATTCTCTGTAAGAGCGAATTTGCAGAGTCTGTAGATAAGGGTTGCCCTCTTGTAATTGGCGGACCACTTCCACATGTAATGGCAGCTAAAGCAATTGCACTAGAAGAGGCAGAGAAGGATTCCTTCAGGAATTACGCTTCATCAATTGTGAAGAATGCAAAAGCACTTGCAGATGCTTTCATCAAGGATGGAGCTCCTGTTGCTACAAATGGCACGGACAATCACCTGATGCTTCTTGATGTTACTCACTTTGGACTCAATGGCAGACAGGCTGAATCTCTATTGAGAGAGTGTGGAATAACTTTGAATAGAAATGCTCTTCCTTTTGATAAGAATGGTCCTTGGTATACATCTGGACTCAGACTTGGAACTCCTGCTGTAACAACTCTTGGCATGGGAGAGGATGAGATGAAGGAGATTGCTTCTATTATTGTGTATGTTCTCAATAATGCTAAGCCTGCAATTATCACAAAGGGAGAGAAGGCTGGAGAGGTAAGCAAGAATAGAGCAAAGGCTCCCAAAGAGGTAATAGAGAGTGCTAAAGAGAGAGTATTGAAGCTCCTAGATGCATTCCCTCTATATCCAGAGCTTGATCTTGATTTTCTGCAGAAAGAATTTCCTGTAGTAGAGTAAGTGCTTTATAACTAGCTTATTTGAGGCTAATCTTACATATGAGAATGAGGATCCATATGAGAAGATTAGCCTTTATTATGCTTTTATCTTTATTGCTGTTTGTATCATGCGCCACCTCTGGCACATTGAAGCCCTACAGAGGAAGGCTCTTAAGCGCCGGTATAGCTGCATCTCCTGCAATATATAGTGTTTATTATGAAGACAAAAACATTATCGTTGAAGGTAAAACAGAAGATAGATGCTTAGCTCTGGCAGTATATAACCGAACTGATAAATCGATTTACGTCGACTTCTCAGAATCGTTTGCTGTTTCAGATGGAGCAGAGGTAAGAATCTCTGATAATTCTGCAGACATATCTATAAATGCAAAAGCATCAAATGACTACAGCATTAAAAGAGCTGATAGCATTTTGATAACTGATTCAGATAAGCTGCATCTTGCATATAGAATCGCTGGAGAGACTTATTATGCAGAGTTGTCTGTTGTCAAAGAAAAGGATGCTATAGCTGAGATAAAGCCTGTTTATCAGGATAAGGGAGAAGACTGTCTTGGAAAGGTCTTCATTGAAAAATCTGTATGGCACTTTTTGTTTACGAACAGGATTACTGAGGATCAGATAGAGCGTTGGTTATTAGAAGAGGCTTGGCATAGATATGGATATTTGGGCAAAAAGCTTGATGTCTATAATATAAGCTATTCTACTACCTGGAGTGCATGGTCTCTTGTTTTGTATTACGACATAATAGGTTATGTGGATAAGCTTGAAGCCTCTGCTGATGTATATATTTCTGAATAAGCTTACTGCTTTATTCTTTGATTTTATAAATGAGCTTATAGCTTACGCAAAGAAAAGGTAAGGTATTTTCTCTTTGATTAGACAACAATTCGATTTTATTGGAAAAGCATTATCTGATGCGCTAAAATAGATACATGGGAAACATTCTAATTAAAGACGGTCTCTTAGTTGATACTGAGTGGACCAGACATGGTGACATTTTAATCGAAGGCTCCAGAATCAGGAGAATAGCAAGACACATCAATGATGCCGATTGTCCTCCAGGAACAAGGACAGTTCACGCAGATGGACTTTGTGTGCTTCCCGGCATTATAGATGCACATACTCATTATCATCTTGTATCAAGAGGCACAGTAACAGCTGATTCCTTTGAAGAGGGATCTAAGCTAGCAGCTTATGGCGGTGTTACGACTGTAATAGATTTTGCAGATGATAACAAGGAAGATTTGGTTCTTTCTCTTAAGAATAGAAAGAAAGAGATGCACTCTATGAGAATAGATTATGCACTCCATCAAGGAGTCTACAAGTTCAGAGAGGATCTTAGAGATGAGCTTGAGACTATGAAGGTGATGGGCGTAGGCACTATAAAGATCTTCACGACATATAAGAATGTCGGGTACATGATTGAGAAGCGAGAAGAGCTCAAAGAAGTATTTGCTATGTGCAAGGCTTTGAATATCATGGTGAGCATACACTGCGAGGATGACTCAACAATAGAAGAGATAAATAATAATTGGAAGGGCGAATATAGGCCTATTGATCATGCTTCTCTTCGTCCTGCGATAGCAGAGGCTAGAGCTATTGCATTTGTAGGCTCAATAGCTGAAGAGCTGGATATGCCTATCTATATAGTTCATCTTTCATCAAGGCTTGGGCTAGAAGAGGTCAGAAAGCTTAGAGAAGAGGGAGTGAAGGTTACAGTTGAGACTACTCCGCACTATCTATTCTTAGATAAATCAAAGCTAGAAGGTCCAGATGGTCCACTATATGTAATGACACCTCCACTCAGAGATAAAGAGGATAATAAGTCACTGCAGGAGGCTTTGGTTGATGGTGAGATACAGGTAGTTGCAACCGATCATTGCTCATTTACAAAAGCACAGAAGCTTGAAAGCAATGATTGCAGAACCATATATCCTGGAATTCCTGGAACAGAGGAGCTGCTGCCATTGATTTACACATTTGGTGTAGTATCTGGATCGCTATCAATATCACAGGTTGTCAATTTGTTATCGACTGGACCAGCTAAAGCATTTGGAATATATCCTCAGAAGGGAATCCTTAAAGAAGGTGCAGATGCAGATATAGTACTATTCAATCCGGAAGAGACATGGACGCTATCTGCTTCAACCTTGCATAGTGCTTCTGGCTATACTCCGTATGAAGGCATGACAGTAACAGGACGTGTTGTGATGACATATCTCAGAGGAAGGCTTATCATGGGAGATGGACTCTATCTCGGAATTGAGGGAGATGGAAAGTTCATTAGGGCATCAAGATGATTAAAGCACTTATTTTTGATATGGATGGTGTTCTTGCAGATACTGAGGACCTGTCCATTACAATTGGAATAGATTATTTCAAATCTATAGGATCAGAGGTCACAAAGAATGACTTTGAACCACATCTTGGATGTGGAGAGGAAGCATTCTTCTCTGGCGTTGCAATGGATAGGAATGCTGAAAATTACTCTTATGAAGCTGCTTCAGCATTTTTCAAGGATCACTATAGGGCAATGCTAGAAAAATCTAATGCTGCACTTCCTGGTGGCATTGATCTTATAAGAAGTGCGAAGACAGCAGGGCTTTGTGTTGCAGTTGCATCATCTGCTCCAAAATGGAAGGTCTATGAGAATATAAAAGGCATTGGACTTAGTGTTTATGATTTTGACATTGTAATCTCCGGTGAGGATATTAAGCGCAATAAACCATATCCAGATATCTATGCATTAGCGCTCATTAAGCTTGGAATAGCTTCAAGTGAGGCTATCGTATTTGAAGATACCTTCGGTGGCGTGAAGAGTGCAAAGAGTGCGCATATCAAAGCAGTATGCTTATCTACGACTCTGTCCTTTACGGATGCTGAGAAGACTGGTGCGGATATAATAATCTCAGATCTTTCTGCCATTCCTCATTTTGAGAGCGCAGAGGAACTGGAGAAAATCATAGGAGAGTATGAGGGCATAAGTGATGAGGCTGTAGTATATGGCGCAAATTATATAGCTCCTCTATCAAGAAAGATGCCATACTCATTTACGCTTGAGAAGGCAATTGAGGCAGCATGGAAGGCCCA
>CAVHSB010000031.1:0-17313 GCA_963638635.1 Flexilinea sp. | reverse complement strand
ATAAGAGGATTCAGCATGATTTAAAGGGAATGACTCCTTTACAATACAGAAGGAGTTTGGCAATAATAAAAGTAGCTTAAAGTTCTTAGTCCAACTTTTGGGGTTCAGTACACAAGGAGTGTTTCATCAAATCTTTTCCTTGATAATTACACCCCAAAAATCAATGAGTCTCTTCTTGCTTTCATAAAGAGACTCAGAGAAAAGGGCTATAGAGTAGTTCTTGGTTCCAATACCTTCAAATGCTATGACGATTGGAATAGGGAATATATTCCATATTTCTATGATCAGGTAGACGCTAGGTACTTCTCAAACGAAATACATAGAAGAAAGCCAGAGACATCATTCTTTAGGTATATACTCGATAGAGAAGGAGTCAGGGCAGATGAGGCCATATTCATAGACGATAGAAAAGAGAATGTAGATGAAGCAGCAAAGCTTGGTATACATTCCTTTCTGTATGATGGCTCAATAGATATAGAAGAGGCTGTTACTCCTCTTCTGTAGAATCCTCTTCATCATCCTCTTCTCCGAAGTAGAAGGTGTCTGGGAGAGCTTCAGCGACATCCTCGACGAGGTCATAGGCTTTGTCTATGCTCTTGCTCTCCTCTGTGATGAAGCTGCTCATGAAGAGTATTGTCTCATTCTCCTTTATGGCTAAGGATTCAAGTGCCTCAATGGCTTTGTCTTTATTTCCAGTTGCGAGAAGTATCGTTTTATCTGGTGTTATGTATACACTTTCTCTTGGACTATCGCTGTAGGCCATAAGATTGAAGTATGTATTCTCTTCAATCTCCTTTCTCTCTCTTTCAAGGTATTGCTCAGCATCTTTTGCCTTTAGCTTTTCATTCATGCAGTAGTCTTCATTCTGAAGTCCATAGCTTAAGGTAATTGCAGAGTCCTGGTATAGCGCTTTTGCAATTGCAAAGAATGCCTTCAGAAGACGGAAGTTATGGACATTGATAGTAAAATAATCGAGTCCATTTGCACTATAGTGCTTGTAGCCCTCGATTATTCTGGATTTTGATAGAAGATATCTCCTGTAATCTACCTTTTCTGTTATAGTTGGGCTTTTTGATGTTATTGCTGGGAATCTTACGTGAGAGGAAAGAGAGAGCGGTGTTGATGAAAAATCAGAATCAAGTGGCACTATGCTATCTCTATAAGACTCAAATATCGCATCAAGTGCTTCTGCGGTCTTTTTATCTAATATGCTTGCAGCTAGAGAGGATGTAGGAAGTTCCTTCTTTATAGCATCGATTTTGAGTGTTTGATCTGAGCTTGGATGTATTGCGAACTCTGGATAGATATCTGCAAAGTACTCATCGCTATCTCCCTTGTAGCCCTTATATGGTCTTGAGAGTATAAGGCCCTTTAGTATGAGGCTTTTATCGTCAAAGAGATAGAATTCATCTCCCTCCTCCATCTTGGATAAAGAGAAAACATGAAGTGAGAAATATGGCATAAGCATAGTTCTTTCATCAGATATGCCATGTCCGAATCTTCTTTCAAAGCTATTTAATGTGAAGAGTGATGGCTCTTCATTCCAGTTTATTATATATGTCTTACTCTTTCTCATTTTCTATTCCAAGCTTGTAATATGTTCCGCGTCCGACCCCAAGCTGTCGGAGCTTGTTCTTCCTCACGAGCTCTCTTAGAGCCTTCTTTATTGTAGGGGCTTTATAATCTAAGGACGAAAGCAATTCTGCAGTGTACATTGCTTTTGCTCCTCTGACAACCTCCAGTATATCACTCTCAAGCGGAGATAATGAATCATCTTCTCCTGTGCTTATTGATATATAGTCATCTCTGTTGAGCTTTGACTCAAGTCTTACGCTCTGCTTTGCGAGGCATTTCATGAAATAGCTCAGGAATGGCCCATAATCCTTTGTGCTCTGGCTCCTCTTAAGTGCAGAGAGATAATTCTTTCTTGTTTCCTCGATTATAACCTCAAGAGGGTAGTATTCTATGAAGCTGTAGCCATTTCGGAGCAGCAGATATGTCGTCATCAATCTGGCTATTCGGCCATTGCCATATTCAAATGGGTTGATTGTAAGCAAATGGAATATGAATATCCCTGTTATGATCAGCGGATGATAGCTCTTTGTATTGAAGAGTATATCGCTCTCATCAATCAATGCTCTCATCAATCTCGGTGCCTCAGTTGCTGCTGCGTTCTCGATCATCGGCTCGCCCTTGTCAAAGAGAATATTCTGTATGGGCTTATCTGTCTTTCTGTATTCATCGCTCTTGAACATTTCTCTATGTAGGCGCTTTATAGTCTCTTCTGTAAATGGTAGTATCTCATAATCCTCGCTTACAAGGCTTATAGCTCTTACAAAGCCCCTTGCATCCTCCACGTCCTGCGCTTTGAAGCCTGGCATTGTGATTCCGGATATCGCCTTCTCTACCTCCCAATCCCTTAGCTCTCCGCCCTCTATTCTGTTCGAAGCAGCATTGCTTGCGATTCTCGTCTGTGCTCGCATGTTCGGAAGAAGGGATTCCTTCTTTTCCTTTATGCTATTCCACATGCCCTTCATAACATCTAGTTTGGATATGTCCATTAAAAGCTCATGTGTAATTCTTGCTTCATTGATATTTATCATAGTTAACTCTTATTTATTAGATATTTACGAATATTATAAACTATTAAGAATAAAATGAATACTCTTTTTTGCTTATTTGTTGACACTTTTATTATGAGTGACTATTCTCTTCATTTGTAAGGCAGAGAGAGCTTATATTTCAAAAAGAATTGAGGTTGGAATGGATTACGATAATAAAGACAGCTATACGTTGGCTATTCTTGTCAACAACAAATCAGGCGTATTAATGCGTGTTGTATCTCTTTTCTCTAGAAGAGGTTACAATATTGATTCACTCTCGGTAGGTGAGACAGAGAATAAAGAAGTAAGCCGTATTACCATCGTTGTCTCTGGTGATAGGTCAATTGTAGAGCAGATCATCAGACAGGTTGAAAAGCTCATAGATGTTAAATCTGTTTATGAGATGACAGCCTCCAAATCCGTTCAAAGAGAGCTTGTCCTGATTAAGATAAAAGCAACTAACGAAACTAGAAGCGATATCGTTTCTTTGGGCGATATCTTCAAGGCTAAGATAGTTGATGTGACTCCAAATACAGTAACATTCCAGCTGACAGGATCTCTTGATAAGCTGCAGTCCTTCATGGACTTAGCTACCAGCTATGGAATAATAGAGCTTGTAAGAACAGGTATAACAGGTCTTACAAGAGGCGAGAAGCCTCTCTCAGATCTTTCATTTGATGAATAAGCATACAGAAATTCCATTATTGCTATAAGGAAGGGTACATATGAGTAAGATGTATTATGAGAAAGATGCCGACATGTCTCTCCTAAAGGGCAAGACAGTCGCAATTATCGGATATGGCAGCCAGGGCCATGCACATGCTCTTAATCTTCATGAGTCTGGTGTAAATGTTGTTGTAGGCCTCTACAATGGCTCAAAGAGCTGGAAGGTTGCAGAGGAAGCAGGCCTCAAGGTAATGACAACTGAGGAAGCTGTTAAGCTTGCTGATATCGTAATGATTCTTGTCAATGATGAGAAGCAGGCAAAGCTCTATAAGGAGTCTATCGCTCCAAATCTCAAGAGCGGCGCATACCTTGCATTTGCTCATGGCTTCAATATCCACTTCGGTCAGATCAAGCCTCCAGCAGATATCAACGTTATAATGATTGCTCCTAAGGGACCTGGTCATACAGTAAGAAGCCAGTTCCTCGAGGGAAAGGGTGTACCATCACTTATCGCAGTTGCACAGGATCCATCTGGAAACTCAGAGCAGGTTGCTCTTGCTTATGCTGCAGGAATCGGTGCAGGCAGAGCAGGTATCTTTGTAACATCTTTCAAGGAAGAGACTGAGACAGACCTATTTGGTGAGCAGGCAGTTCTCTGTGGTGGTGTAACAGCTCTTATCAAGGCTGGCTTCGATACTCTTGTTGAGGCTGGTTATCAGCCAGAGATGGCTTATTTTGAATGCTGCCATGAGATGAAGCTTATCGTAGACCTCATCAATCAGGGTGGTCTTTCATATATGAGATACTCAATCTCTGATACAGCTGAGTACGGTGACTACATCACAGGTCCAAAGATCATCACAGATGATACAAAGAAGGCTATGAAGGATGTTCTTAAAGACATCCAGGAAGGCGTATTTGCCCGCAATTGGCTTCTTGAGAACCAGGTTGGTAGACCTTACTTCAATGCTAAGAAGAGAATCGAGGCTGACTCACTTCTTGAAAAGACAGGTGCTAGACTCAGATCTTTGATGAGCTGGCTGAAGAAATAAGCTTTAAGGAGAGAGACGATGGCAGATAGAGTTTACATATTTGATACAACGCTTAGAGATGGGGAACAGGCGCCTGGCTACTCTATGAACCTTGAGGAGAAGATCCGAATGGCTAAGCAGCTAGAAGCCCTAGGCGTTGATATTATAGAGGCTGGATTTGCCATTTCCTCTCCTGGTGACTTTGAGAGTGTTGAGGCAATTGCATCGTCTGTAAAGGATGTTACAGTTGCTTCCCTCGCAAGAGCACTAAAGAAGGATATTGATGCAGCCTATAATGCTGTAAAGAAAGCTAATAGCCCGAGAATCCATCTGTTTCTCGCTACTAGCGATCTTCATCTTGAATATAAGCTCAAGATGACTAGAGATGAGGCATTAGAGAGAATAAAGACCAATGTAGCTTATGCTAGGTCCTTGTGTCCTAATGTCGAGTTCTCTCTTGAGGATGCTACAAGAACAGATCTTGATTATATGTGTCGCGTAGTTGACGCTGCTATCAGGGAGGGCGCTACAACAATCAATCTTCCTGATACTGTTGGCTATTCAACTCCGAGTGAGATCTATCACATGGTTGACTACGTGAAGAGGAATGTTGCCAATAGTGATAAGGCAATCTTCTCAATGCATTGCCATAATGACCTAGGACTTGCTGTTGCCAATACAATATCTGGTGTAGAGGCTGGTGCTAGGCAGGTTGAATGTACTGTTTGCGGCATTGGTGAGAGAGCAGGAAATGCAGCTCTTGAAGAGGTCGTAATGGCTTTGAAGACAAGAGCAGATAAGTATGACTTCGCAACTGGTATCAACACAGCAAAGATAAGCCGCACAGCTAGACTTCTTTCATCTATTACAGGTGTGAAGATCAATCCATCCAAGGCTATTGTCGGAGACAATGCCTTTGCTCATGAGTCTGGCATCCATCAGCATGGCATGCTTGCTAATAGCAAGACCTATGAGATAATGACTCCAGAATCTGTCGGAGTCGTAAAAACAAATTTAGTACTTGGAAAGCACTCTGGTCAGCATGCTTTTGAAAAGAAGCTTGAGGAGCTTGGCTATACTCTCTCAAAGGAAGAGATTGCATCTCTTTTTGAGAAGTTCAAGAAGCTATGCGATCGGAAGAAGAATATAAACGATAGAGATATCATAGCGCTAGTTGAGGCAAGAGAGGCAAGTGCAGCTAAAAATGGCTGGTCTATTGAATCCTTTGTAATCAACAGCGGAAATCATATGAGTGCAACTGCATGCATTACGCTCAAAAAAGGCGATAAGAAGGTAATGGATGTTGCAACTGGTACAGGTCCTATATATGCATCACTTAGATGCATTGAGAAGATAATCAAGCATCCTTTCGCACTTGAGGAATATAGCCTCAATGCAGTTACAGAGCATAAGGATGCTCTTGGAGAGGCACTTGTAAAGATTTCAGATCAAAGAGGCGTATTCAGAGGGCGAGGAGTATCAACAGATGTAATTGAGGCATCGATCGTCGCATGTCTTAGCGCTGTAAATAAGATGCTTGATGAGTCATCTACTTCTATTGCAGGAGGGATCGGCGCTCAGGCGATGTCATTTGAGAATGACATGCTTCTTGGACACACAGATAAGGAGATAAACAACTGATGGGATCAACAATCACAGAAAAGATTCTTGCATCAGCAGCTGGCGAGCGTGAGGTTCATCCAGGTCAGCTGATTATGGCTGATTTATCAATGGTTCTTGGAAATGACATAACAAGCCCAGTTGCTATTAGGGAATTTCCTAAGTTCGGTCGTGATAAGGTATTCGATAAATCAAAGATAGCACTTGTTCCAGACCATTTCACACCTAACAAGGATATTAAGGCAGCAGAGCAATGTGCTTGTGTAAGAGCATTTGCAAAGAAAGAGAATATAGAGAACTACTTCGAGGTTGGAAGAGTAGGCATTGAGCATGCGCTGCTTCCAGAGAAGGGGCTTGTTACTGCAGGGGATGTTGTAATTGGAGCTGATTCTCATACCTGTACATATGGGGCACTTGGTGCCTTCTCTACTGGTGTTGGATCTACAGATATGGCAGCTGGAATGGCTATAGGAAAGTGCTGGTTTAAGGTCCCATCTTCTATAAAGTTCAATCTCCATGGAAGGTTCAGACCATATGTATCTGGAAAGGATTTGATTCTGCATATTATCGGCATGATTGGTGTAGATGGTGCTCTATATAAGTCAATGGAATTCTCAGGAGATGGAGTCTCATCTCTCTCTATGGATGATAGATTCACTGTTTCGAATATGGCTATTGAGGCTGGTGCCAAAAACGGGATATTCCCAGTTGATGATAAGACAATTCAATACTTGAAGGAAGCTGGAGCTAAGGAGCCTAAGATTTTCACAAGTGATGAGGATGCTGAGTACGATGCAATCTATGACATAGATCTTTCATCAATTGAGGCTACAGTAAGCTATCCACACCTTCCAGAGAATACTCATCTAGCAAAGGACTCTCATTCAATAAAGATTGATCAGGTTGTAATAGGAAGCTGTACTAACGGGCGTCTATCTGATTTGAGAGCTGCTGCAGAGGCCTTAAAGGGCAGAAAGGTAGCAGATTCAGTTAGATGCATAATAATCCCTGCAACACAGAAGATCTGGAAGCAAGCAATGAATGAAGGTCTTTTTGATATCTTCATTGATTCCGGATGTGTTGTATCAACTCCAACCTGCGGTCCATGCCTTGGTGGCTATATGGGAATACTAGCAGGGGGAGAGAGATGCATTAGCACAACCAACAGAAACTTCGTTGGCAGAATGGGACATGTTAAGAGCGAAGTATATCTAGCATCTCCTTATACAGCTGCAGCTAGCGCTGTTAAGGGCTATATTGCGACAATGGAGGATCTATAATGGCTGAAGGCAGAGTTTTCAAATACATGGATAATGTAGATACAGATGTGATTATCCCAGCTCGTTATCTAAATACATCAGATCCAAAGGAGCTCAGCTCTCATGCTATGGAGGATATAGATAAGAGCTTCAGGGAAAGAGTCAAGGATGGCGATGTAATAGTTGCTGGTGCTAACTTCGGATGTGGATCAAGCCGTGAGCACGCGCCTATAGCTCTTAAGGCATCTGGCGTCTCCTGCGTTATTGCAAAGACCTTTGCTCGCATATTCTATAGAAATAGCATCAATATCGGGCTTCCGATCCTGGAGTGTCCTGAGGCTGCTGAGGCTATAAATGATGGCGATGAGGTCGTTGTCGATTTCACAACTGGCATCATCACAGATAAGACACAGAATAAGACATTCAAGGCCGAGCCATTTCCTCCATTTATGATGAATATCTTCAAGGCAGGTGGCCTTGCAGGGTATATAAAGGAGAACTTTTGATGGAGCTTAATATACTTGTTGTTCCAGGAGATGGAATCGGACCGGAGATTGTAAGAGAGAGCCTCAAGGTTCTTGATAGGGTATGCTCTGTTTATAACCATAAGCTCAATAGTGAGACAATGCTCATTGGTGGATGCTCTATCGATAAATACGGGGTTCCACTTACAGATGAGGTATTAAAAGCGGCAAAAGCAAAGGACGCTGTGCTTCTAGGTGCTGTTGGTGGTCCTAAATGGGACAGCCAGCCTGGTCCTAACAGACCTGAGCGTGCACTCCTTGGACTGAGAGCAGGACTTGGCTTATTCTGCAATTTAAGACCTGCTTCTATTTATGAGGAGCTTGCATCATCATCTCCATTGAAGAATGAGGTAGTAAATGCTGGTGTTGATATCCTAGTTGTAAGAGAACTTACTGGCGGTATCTACTTTGGGAAGAAGGGGAGAGAGGGTAACGGTGCTTATGATGTCATGTCCTACTCCGAGCATGAGATTGAACGAATCTCAATAAAGGCCTTTGAGGCTGCTAGAAAGAGACGTGGCCATGTGACTGTTGTTGATAAGGCCAATGTACTTGAGACATCAAGGCTTTGGAGAGAGGTTACAAAGAGGGTAGCTCAAGACTATCCTGATGTTGAGCTTGATTATATGTATGTGGATAATGCGTCAATGCAGCTTGTGAGAAAGCCTAGCCAATTCGATGTAATTCTTACTGAGAATATGTTTGGAGATATTCTCTCTGATGAGGCTTCTATGATTACAGGCTCTATTGGAATGCTCCCATCTGCATCTCTTAGAGAGGATAGCGTTGGAATGTATGAGCCAATCCATGGCTCTGCGCCAGATATAGCAGGTAAGGGAATAGCTAATCCAATTGCTACAATACTATCTGTCGCAATGATGCTTCGCTATTCGTTCTCTCTTGATAAGGAAGCTGACTCAATAGAGAGGGCTGTCAAGGAGGCACTTAGAGATGGTGTCAGAAGCGCAGATATCGCAAAAGACGGTGAGAGGATTTATACTACAGAAGAAGTTGGTAATGAGGTAGAAAGGAGAATAAGATGAGATCAGATTTAATGAAGAAGGGAGTAGATAAGGCTCCGCATAGATCGCTTATGAAGGCACTTGGCTGGACAGATAAGGAGATTGATATGCCGACAATCGGTATTGTCAATGCTTTCAATGAGATCATTCCAGGCCATGTAGAGCTCAGACGTATTGCTGATGCTGTTAAGGCTGGCGTCAGAGAGGCTGGCGGCAACCCTGTAGAGTTCCCTGTAATCGGTGTTTGTGATGGTATTGCTATGGGACACAAGGGGATGAAATATTCACTTGCATCTCGTGGCGTTATTGCAGATTCAATTGAGATCATGGCAACAGCTCATCCCTTTGATGGTCTTGTATTCATCCCGAATTGCGACAAGATCGTTCCCGGAATGCTTATGGCAGCTTGCCGCCTGAATCTTCCTTCAATCTTCATCTCTGGAGGCCCTATGCTTGCAGGCCATGTTAAAGGTGGCGACAAGAAGGGAATGTCACTCTCATCAATGTTTGAGGCTGTAGGCAAATATGTAGCTGGTTCTATGGATGACGAGGAGTTCCTTGCATGGGAGAATGCAGCATGTCCAAGCTGTGGCTCCTGCTCAGGCATGTATACTGCCAACTCTATGAACTGTCTATGCGAGGCTATAGGTATAGCACTTCCAGGCAATGGCACTGTCCCTGCTGTATATTCTGAGCGTGTTAGAATGGCTAAGGAAGCTGGCTATAGAATAATGGATTTAGTAAAGGAAGATGTTAAGGCTAGAGATATCATAAATGAGAGATCAATCAATAATGCTCTCAAGGTCGATATGGCTCTAGGCTGCTCAACTAATACTATGCTTCATCTTCCAGCTATAGCTCATGAGGCTGGCGTCAAGATCGATATCTTCTCAGCAAATGAAATCAGTGCTGTAGTTCCAAACCTATGTCATTTAGCACCTGCTGGAAAGGATCATATGGAGGATCTTAATATGGCTGGCGGTGTCTATGCTGTAATGAAGGAGCTTTCAAAGAAGAATCTTCTTGATCTTGATCTTAAGACAGTTACTGGCAAGTCGCTTAAGGAGCTTGTTGATAGTGCAAGAAACTATGATGAGGAGGTTATCAGACCAATTGATAATCCATACTCACCAACTGGCGGTATTGCAGTTCTTAAGGGCTCCTTAGCTCCTATGGGTTCTGTAGTAAAGAGAAGTGCAGTTGCACCTGAGATGCTTGTTCATACAGGACCAGCTCGTGTATTTGACAGTGAAGAGGATTGCATTGCTGCAATATTCGGAAAGAAGATCAACAAGGGCGATGTAATCGTAATCAGATATGAGGGGCCTAAGGGTGGTCCTGGAATGAGAGAGATGCTCTCTCCGACCTCTGCTATTGCAGGCATGGGACTTGATAAGGATGTAGCTCTTATTACAGATGGTCGTTTCTCTGGAGCTACTAGAGGTGCATCTATTGGCCATATATGCCCAGAGGCTGCGCAGGGTGGTCCTATTGGTCTTGTAGAAGAGGGCGATATGATTGCTATAGATATACCAAATGGCAGGATAGACCTATTGGTAGATGAGGAGACTCTCAGCGAGAGACGTAAGTCATACAAGGAGCATGAGTGTCCAATAAAGAGTGGCTATCTTTTGAAGTACAGCAAGCATGTTACAAGTGCAGCTGAGGGTGCAATCGTAAAGGAGGATTAAATGGTAAAAACCGGTGCAGAAATCATTATTGAATGCCTCATTGAAGAGGGAATTGATACTGTTTTCGGTTATCCAGGTGGACAGGTTATTCCTCTTTATGATGCCTTATACATGAATAGAGATAGAATACACCATGTTCTTACAGCACATGAGCAGGGAGCAAGCCATGCAGCTGATGGCTATGCTAGGGCTACTGGTAAGGTTGGCGTATGCATTGCAACATCTGGTCCAGGAGCTACAAACCTCGTAACTGGTATTGCTACTGCTTACATGGATAGTGTTCCGCTTGTTGCAATAACAGGAAATGTTCCAGTATCACTTCTTGGAAAGGATTCCTTCCAGGAGGTTGATATCACGGGCGTAACTATTCCTGTAACAAAGCACAACTTCATCGTAAAGGATATAAAAGAGCTCGCAGCTACCTTAAGAGAGGCCTTCCGTATTGCAAGAGAGGGCAGACCGGGCCCAGTTTTAGTTGATGTTCCTAAGAATGTCCAGACAGAGTCCTATGAGTTCAATCCTATTGAGATAGAGAAGGAGAAGGCTGTATCAAATAGACTCAGAGTAAAGGATCTCGATAAGGCCATAGAGCTTATAAAGAGCTCTGAGCGCCCGATGATCTATGTCGGTGGTGGTGTGATAAGAGCTGATGCATCAGAGCTGCTTAGAGAGTTTGTAGATCATATCGATAGCCCTATAGGCTCTTCCTTGATGGGCCTGGGTGCTATTCCAAGTGAGGATAGACATTATACTGGAATGATTGGCATGCATGGTACGAGAGTATCTAATATGGCAATCAATAACTCTGATCTTCTTATATCCGTAGGTGCTCGTTTCTCAGATCGTGTAATATCAAAATCCTCTACCTTCGCATCCGAGGCTAGCATAATACAGATTGATGTAGATCCTGCAGAGATAAATAAGAATATCAAGACAGATATCCATATCGTTGCTGATGTCAATGTTGCATTGAAAGCTCTTATTGAGAGGCTTCCTAAGCTTGAGCATAAAGAGTGGATGCAAAGAGTGGAGAAGGCAAAGAAGAGATACCCTCTTGCTGTCTCTACTGAAGCAAAGAGAGCTAGAGAGGTAATTGAGGCTCTTGAGAAGGCGCTTCCGGAGGAGCATATAATCTCAACAGAGGTTGGTCAGAACCAGATGTGGGCTGCTCAATTTCTTAAGAAGATAAAGCCCAGAAGATTCTTGACCAGTGGTGGCTTAGGCACTATGGGCTATGGTACAGGCGCTGCAATCGGTGCTCAGATGGCTTTCCCTGAGTATAGGGTTGTAAATATTGCAGGAGATGGATCTTTTAAGATGAATTGCAATGAGCTTGCAACTATCGCACGCTACAATATTCCTGTAATAATTCTTCTGTTGAATAACCATGCACTTGGGATGGTAAGACAATGGCAGACTCTCTTCTACAAAAAGCATTACTCTGAGACTACGCTCGATACACCTCTTGATTGGGTTAAGCTTGCAGAGGCCTATGGTATTAACGGAATAAGGATAGAGCCAGGTGATGATGCTGAAGAGATGATAAAGAAAGCTGTCGAGCTTAAGGCTCCAGTTGTCATTGATGTGCAGATTCCTATTGATGATAAGGTTCTTCCTATGGTTGCACCAGGTGCCTCTATTTCTGATATGGTCGGATTTATAGACAACGAAAACTAATTGCTTAAAAGCCTTCATTGAGAGATCCTTGAAGGCTATTATTTTGCTTTGATTTATACTAGACTCAATTTTATTATGTTTAAACGCTTGGGGATTCTTTTAGCTATATTTCTATTTGCTGCATCCTTCCTCTCCGCTGCCTCCTGGAGCGTTGAGGCTGGTACCGGTTATCGCTTCAATGCAACTATGAAGAGAAACCAGATCAGATTCTTTGATTTCGCATTCAATTATGATGCATTGTCTGTTTATGCAAGGACTCATGCCTTCAATACTCATGACCTGACTGTTGATTATGAGCTTAGATGCAAGAGGTTTATGGTAAACAGATTCATTTTGCATACTAGATATATAAATGAGGAAGGTGGATACTCTGATATAGGATATGAATTTGGCGTATGCTATGACTCTGAGCACTTTCTGCTTGCATGTGCAATTGGTGCCCGAGGTGCTATATCCTACTATGAGTATTCTAATAAGACGCTATATGCTATATCTCCCTTAGTATCTGTAAAGGGTGCATTGTTCTTCAAGTATGCAACTCTTTCTGTATATGGCGAGATGGCATCAAGATATGAGAACAATTGGAAGGCACTTACTTTGTTTGGAGCCTCGCTTGAAGTGTTCATCAATGATAGCAGCTCTGTGATGCTGGATGTATATACCCAGGCTGCAGAGTATCTTATAGATCCTTATTTCATACCTTATACATCTGCTGTAAGACTTGCTTACAGATATAGGAGCAATTAGCCATGAAGAAAGCTATTCTGTTATTTTCTGCTGTTCTTTTGTTTGCCACGGCATGCCGCTTAGAGAAGCTCCCTTTATCAGATTATACCACCAATCCATTTCTTACAAAGAAATCACTATCAACAGATGTTGTAAGCCAGGTCTCTTTCTCAGCTATAACAGATGTACACTTTGGAAGAGAGAAAAGCATGAGCAACCTCAAATGGTTTGAGGATAATTATTATGAATTTCTTGAAGAAAAGCACTATCCATTCATAATGCAGCTTGGTGATTTCTCTGATGATGGCACATTCACCTCAGGTAGAGAGGATCCATTCATTTCAACTGCAAAGGAAAAATCAGGTATTACGAGTTCAGCTAATTTCATTAATGTTCTTGGAAACCATGATAGGCATAACCTTTCTCCTAGATGGAATAATGATGAGAACTTCATGATAGCTGAGGCATATTCATATGGAAAGACATCAGATGGCAGAGATCTTCTTACAATCTATAAGCTTGATAACACGACAAGAACAATAGGAATAGATCAATTTGAGTATCTAGAAGAGGCTCTTAAGGAGGATAATTCGGAGTATAAGATATTCATAGCGCATGAGATTGTCGCATCTGGCGGTACTCTCGATATGTCCCTGATTCTCTTTGGCCTAAATGTAGAGGACCAGACTAAGATGTATAAGCTTATGAATAAATATAAGGTTGGTCTTATACTTACAGGACATCATCATATTGGAAATATCGAGTACCACTTTGATGATACTCATGGAGAGTGCAATTTAGCAGCCTTCCATCAGAGAAAGACACAGCCCTTTGAATTTGAGTCACTTGGCTATTGGTATGATGTAACGCTTGATGCAGATAGCGGTAAAGTGACAATTACTCCATATCTTGCAGAGACAAAAGAAGCTAAGACTCCTTTTATTTACTATCTACCAAAGAACGAATAGCTTATATTAGCAATGAAAAAGAGCTGCAGCTTTTGGCCACAGCTCTTTTCTTTGCTCTTATTATATTAGTTTTCCTTCCATGCTTTGCCATAGTAAGAGGCTAGGTAGAGCTCCTTGATCTGGCTGATCAATGGATAGCGTGGGTTCGATCCTGTGCATTGATCGTCGAAGGCCTTAACTGATAGCTCATCGACTGCTGCTAGGAATTCTGCCTCATCAACGCCCCATTCCTTGATTGATGCTGGGATGCAGAGCTCCTTCTTGAGAAGCTCGATGCCTTTGATGAGTGCCTCAACCTTTTCTTCCATAGACATCTTGTCATTTGTGACAACGTATGTTGTATTCTTAGTGTCATTTACTGCCATAGCAATATAATCAGCAGCTCTTGCATATCTGGAGATTGCTGATGGGTACTCATATTGTGGGAATGCAGCCTGCTTTGTCGGGTTATCATTAGCATTGAATCTTATGATATTCGTAAGAAGCAGAGCATTAGCCATTCCATGTGGAACATGGAACTGTGCACCAAGCTTATGAGCCATTGAGTGACATAGTCCTAGGAATGCGTTAGAGAATGCCATTCCAGCCATTGTTGATGCATTATGTACCTTTTCTCTAGCTTTCTTATTTGTTCCATCTGCATATGCCTGTGGCAGATACTTGAAGATTATTCTAGCTGCCTCAAGTGAGAGTGCATTTGTATAGTCTGTAGACATTGAGGATACAAGAGCCTCAAGAGCGTGTGTTAGTACATCAACGCCGCAGGATGCTGTAAGTCCCTTTGGCTGGCCCATAGCAAGCTCAGAGTCAACGATAGCCATGCTTGGAGTGAGTGCATAGTCTGCAATAGCCCACTTCATCCCAGTCTTCTCATCTGTGATGATTGCAAATGGTGTAACCTCAGAGCCTGTACCAGAGGTTGTAGGAATACATACAAGCTGTGCCTTCTTTCCCATATTAGGGAACGCATATACTCTCTTTCTGATATCCATGAATCTCAATGCAAGACCCTCGAATTTTACCTCTGGATGCTCATATAGAAGCCATAGAATCTTTGCTGCATCCATTGGAGAACCACCGCCGACAGCAATGATGGTATCTGGATTGTATGCGTTGACAAGCTGCATAGCCGCATTGATTGTTCCAAGTGTCGGATCAGGCTTTACCTGATGGAATACCTCTGTCTCGATTCCGATTTCCTGGAGTGTTTCTGTTATTCTGTCTATCATTCCAGAGTTGAAGAGGAAGCTATCTGTAACGATGAATGCTCTCTTCTTGCCCTTCAGCTCCTGAAGAGCAACAGGCAGACAGCCATACTTGAAATAGATTTTAGGTGGAAGCTTAAACCAAAGCATATTCTCTCTCCTCTCTGCTACAGTCTTTACATTCAATAGGTGCTTAGGTCCAACATTCTCGCTTATTGAGTTATTTCCCCAGCTTCCGCATCCGAGTGTAAGAGATGGCTCAAGACGGAAATTGTAGATATCGCCGATAGCGCCCTGGCTTGCTGGCATGTTGATAAGCACACGGCTAGTCTTTACAGTCTTTCCAAAGCTATCTACCTTATCCTGCTCAAGCTCGTTGCAATATAGAACTGATGTATGCCCGAAGCCTCCCATAGCAATCAATTTAGCTGCCATAGCTGCACCTTCGCCAAAGTTCTCGCAGCTATACATTCCTAGTACAGGAGATAGCTTTTCATGTGCAAATGGCTCATCCATAGCAATGTTCTTTACCTCTCCTATGAGTACCTTTGTAGCCTTTGGTACTTCAAAGCCTGCAATCTGCGCGATAGTGTATGCGTTCTGTCCAACAATCTTTGGGTTTACAGAGCCTCTCTGAGGATCGAGAATGATAGGTGAGAGCTTAGATAGCTCATCCTTTGTGAGGAAGTGTGCACCCTCTTCCTTCAAGAGCTTCTTTACTTCCTGATATACATCCTTATGGCAGATGATTGATTGCTCTGATGCACATACTACACCGTTATCAAAGGTCTTAGACATAAGAATGGATGCAACTGCCATCTTAAGGTTAGCTGATTTATCAATCAGGGCTGGTGTGTTGCCTGCGCCTACGCCGATAGCTGGCTTACCTGATGAGTATGCAGACTTAACCATTCCAGGACCACCTGTTGCAAGAATCAGATTCACAAGTGGATTCTTCATCAAATAGTCTGTCTTCTCCATTGAAGGCTCATCAATCCATCCAATGATATCCTCCGGAGCTCCTGCTGCTACAGCTGCCTCAAGTACGATTCTAGCTGCATCGCATGTACACTTCTTAGCCCTTGGATGTGGTGAGAATATGATAGCATTTCTTGTCTTTAGAGCAATCAGCGACTTGAAAACTGCTGTGCTTGTTGGGTTTGTTGTTGGGATTATACCGCAGATAACACCCTTTGGCTCTGCAATCTTCTTATAGCCAAATCCTGGATCAGATTCGATGATGTCACAGGTCTTCTCATCCTTGTATTTGTTGTAAATATATTCAGCAGCAAAATGGTTCTTTATAACCTTATCTTCGATAATGCCGATTCCTGTCTCTGCAACTGCATCCTGAGCTAGAGGAATTCTTGCATTATTTGCAGCAATTGCAGCTGCTCTGAAAATCTCATCTACCTTCTCCTGAGGGTAGTTTGCATAAATAAGCTGTGCTCTTTTTACTTTTTCAATAAGCTCCTGGAGTTCAAGCTGACCAGGGAAAAGTTCTTTTGCTTCTGCCATTATTAGCTCCTTAATTATCGATAAAAATATATTTAAAAGAACTACTGAGTGTCAATAGTAAATCAATATTTTTTTATCGTTTTAGTTGGTTTTATTAATAATCTTTTTATAAAATATTATATTTAAAGGAAATAGTGAAGTATAAATGACAATAAACATAAAGCAATTAAGGCTATTGTGACTATATTTATAGCCATTTCATTGCATTGTTTATAATTGTGAGATTCTCTTTGTAATGTATCAATTGAAAGAGTTCTATTGATTCGCTCCTTAAAGCTTCCTTTTGTGCTTTTAAAGGCTGCAAGAAGCGCAGAGAAATATTCAGCAACCAGAGTAATCATATTTCCCTTGAGTCTTATTCTATTTATGAAGCTTTGAGATATAGCAACAGAGGATGAGAGGTGAAGGGCCTTTATAGCGGCAGCCTCTAGTGATACCGTTCCTGCCTTTAAGTTATAGAATGAGAATAGTATCTTGCCCTCTGCTGCAAATAATGATGAGAGCAGCATGAAGAAGAATATTGATATATATGGCAGCACTCTTATCCTTCTCTTCGATAGCCTTTGCATGAGAAGTGCTAGGATAAACACAGCTGCTGAAGAGTAGATATCCTTTGCAAGGAACACAGCTATAGATGATAGTGTTAGTAGAATTCCATTTACTGCATATGATCTATCATCATAGGTGGAAGTATTTGATGCTAGCTCTGGTGTTTTGCTGATGTCTATATTGCTTGCTGCAAATGCTGTAATAAAAGAGGCAGCTGAAGAGATTATGAACATCAGGGGAGCATAGTTCCATAC
>CAVHSB010000030.1:0-17470 GCA_963638635.1 Flexilinea sp. | reverse complement strand
ACTTACAACGATATTCCCTGTGCCCTTTTCCAGTGTGCCTATCATGGCAAATCTGCCTTCAACGCCTGGCATAGGGCTATCAACAATCATTCCGCCTTCATCCATCAAGAATTGTAGTCTTACGCCATGCTCCTTGAGGTACTCTGCAGTCTTAGGTGCTCCAGAGCCTGCAACCTCCTCTGTCGAGGATGATGCTATATATACATCACAGGATGGAATGTAGTTCTCTTCCAGAAGCTCTTCAACGGATTGGAATATGCACATCAAGGAGCCCTTTGTATCTACTGTTCCTCGTCCCCATACCCTCTCTTCTTCAATTGCACCAGAGAATGGTGGATACTTCCAGTCCCCCTCAGCAGGAACTACATCCTGGTGGCTCATAAGAAGAATAGGCTCGCTAGCACCATTTCCCTTCCATTTTATGAGAATAGATGAGTCTATATACTTAACCTCACACCTTGAGAAAACAAGCGGAAAAAGCTCCTTCAAGAGCTCATGGAATTTATCGAACTTATGAGTGTTTGGAACATCTGGCTCTGATACAGTCTCTACCTGTATCATTCTTGAGAGCTTATTGCCGTAATATAATGCATCCTTCATTTTCTATCCTCCTCAAGCATTCCCTTCCTATATAGAAGAAATGCAATTGCAATAGCCATAGCACCTACAGCTATCATCATTATAGTAGTCTGCGATATAAGGGATGGAATGGCAATGCATAGCACTGTCATAAAGAGTATTGGAAGAATTGATATCTTCCAGCTCTTAGAGCAATATTGAAGCCCTAGAGCTCCGAATAATGATGGCAATAGATTGTCGAAGGCTGGCTTCAGCGTAGGGCTTTCAAGAATAGGAGTAAGCGGAATAAGCAATAACACACCTATGAATATGACAACCATTGTGACAAGAGATGAGGTTGCAACTGCAAGTGTTGTAATTATTCCATCCTCAGCTGTGCCTGCTTTTGTTCCTGCAATCTCCCTTGCATTATATGCACATGGAAGCTTCATGTTGAGTATGTTGCCAGTAATGAATGAAAGGTATGATGCACCAGCACCCAATATAGGGACATAGACCAGAAACTCAACAATGCATATTGGAATGTATGTAACGCCGACTCTCATAATTCCCTTTGAATAGCCCATCCAGTTTATGGAAGTCTTAAGGATAGAAGAGAAGATGAAGGGAACAGCAAAGAGCAGTGCAATTCCAATAGAATTCATTATGATGCCATCTCTATGAATGGACTTCTCAAACTCTGAGTAATCAAAATTATCCATCTCATCCTCCAATCCTTGCAATGAGTACAGCTGCAGCCATTGCTATAAGCATAGAAATCGATAGTGCGAAGTTCTCAATCCATTTAATGCCCTTATTATCAAGGATTAAGCATAGCTTCATGACGATTGCAGCCACAAGCGCCGTCAAAAGAGATGTGTATGAGATGCCCCTTGCTGCCTCTGCTATGTATGAGCCTATGAATGTGCCGCAAAAGCCAATAAAGAGGCTCACCATAGCCCAATCAGAGAAGCTCTTTCCCTTTTTCTCTGTCTCTTTATTCATGAGCCTTACACACTTTTTTGAGTAGGTCTTGCAGAAGAATATCGTGCATATTATTCCTGCAGATATTCCACTAGTCATTACTGCAAGTATTGTTACAAGATTCTCAGAGGTCAAGAGTGATGAGTCTAAGGAGGTCCCCATGGCCTGACTTGCAGCCTCTGCAGCTATTGCTTCATAGGATAGGTTTCCAACAACGCTCAATCTAAGCCAGGCAGCAGGAATGCCTAGGCTTCCAGATAGTGCAATAACACCCAAAAGGATTGAAACAGAAGGCACAAATGTAAATAGAGCCGATGATGTGATCGTCTTCTTAAGTGCTGCTCTATCCATATTAAGCTTAATGCCAGCCCTATATGTCTTTATGATGAAATAGACACAGCATAGTGCTACAAAGAGCAATACTGCGCCAACAACGATGTATAGCGAAGATGAATTCGCTTGTTCTATATAGCTCATTGCTACTCCTTTAGCCCAAGTTTAGAAGTTTATTGTTAAAAATACAAATAGAACGCTATATAATCTAGCTATGACATTATTGATAACATACAAAGCAAAGCCTGGAATGAGGGAAGAGTTCGTAAATGAAGTAGTAGCAAGAGGCCTTCTTGATAAGATCAGAAAGGATGATGGATGCATATCCTATCGCTATTACTATGATGCAGCTGATGAGAATAAGCTTTTGCTGGTTGAGGAGTGGAGAGAAGAAGAGTGCCAGAAAAGACATATGGAGACTCCTCATACAAAGGAGCTTCTAGCTATCAAGAACGATTATATTGAAGAGAGTGCAGTAAAGAAGCTTTGAGTTGAACTGACGAGATTTTTGATCCATATAGTCAAAAAGCTCTTTCGAAAGTGTATGAAGCGAATTCTTTAGTCGTGGTTTTCAATCGGCAATCATAGCCAACTAGAATCTAAATGAGATGGAAAAGCCCCAAAGCTGGACAGAAGATGAAGAAGGGACAGAGACTTCACTCTCTAAGCTTTGAATGAAGTAAAAAGAGGACAGCTTCCTGTCCTCCTATAGCTTATCTCTCACTAATTGGTACAACCTCGCGTTTTGCCTCTCCTGTGTATACCTGTCTAGGTCTGCCAATCTTCTGATATGGATCATGTCTCCACTCTAGATAGTGAGCTATCCATCCTGGAAGTCTGCCCATAGCAAACAGGACAGTGAACATAGAGACAGGAATTCCAAGCATATGGAATGTGATTCCTGTATAGAAGTCTACGTTAGGGTAGAGGTGACGTTCCTTAAAGTAATCATCATTAGTTGCTCTCTCTTCAAGCTCCATTGCGATATCCAAAAGAGGATCTGATTCCTTCTTAGCCTCAAGCACCTCTTTGCATAGCGATTTTGCGATCTTAGCTCTTGGATCGAAGGTCTTATAAACTCTGTGTCCGAATCCAGATAGGCGGAATGAATCATCCTTGCTCTTAGCTCTCTCAATGATCTCGCTAGGCTTTAGCTTCTCATTTTGCATTCTCATCAGCATATCCATAACAGCCTGATTGGCCCCGCCATGCTTGCTTCCCCAAAGTGCGCAGCAGCCAGCAGCAACAGACGCATATAGATTAGCCTCTGATGATCCAACAAGTCTTACAGCGCTAGTTGAGCAATTCTGCTCATGGTCTGCATGCAGTATCAAAAGCTCATTTAATGCCTTTACATGAAGAGGATCAGGGTAGTAGTTGTTTACAGAGCTGTAGAACATCATGTTTAGGAAGTTTGCACAATAGGAGAGATTGTATTGAGGATTTACAAAATCCATGCCATTCATCTGTCTATAGGTGAAGGCTGCAATAGTTCTCATCTTAGAGAGAAGCCTTGTTACAGTTAAGTCTATATTCTCCTCTGGATCCTTCTCCTCAAGCTCTGGATAGAATGCAGATAGAGATGCAACCATAGCTGAGAGAATTCCCATTGGATGAGCATCATGAGGATAGCTTTTGAAGAAATCCCTCATATTCACATGCAAAAGCGAATGCTTATTCAGAAGCTCCTGGTATTTATATCGCTCTTCAGCAGTAGGAAGTGTTCCCTTTATAAGAAGGTAAGCAACTTCGATGAAGTCACACTCCTTAACGAGATCCTCGATAGCATAGCCGCGATATCTCAAGATGCCTTTCTCTCCATTTATATAGCATATTGAAGACATGCATGAGCCTGTATTTACAAAGCCTGGATCATAGGTTATGTAGCCTGTCTGAGCTCTGAGCTTTGTTATATCTATGGATTTATCACCGAGGTTATCCACAATGATATTTGTCTTATATTCTCTGCCGTCATCAAATATGATTTTGGCTTTTCCTTCCTCTACTATCATTTGTCCCTCCCCGATAGGCTTTCAAGCGCCTTTACAAGAACCTGTGTTCCCTTTCTTCCATAGCCCTGTGCCTTTACCGCTGTGTATAGCTCCTTTGTAAGAGCTAGGGAAGGGAGTGCGAGATCCATATTCTCTGCCTCCTCAAGCGCTATCTTCATATCCTTTATGAAGTGCTCAACCATGAACCCCGGCTCAAAGTTTCCAGCAATTACCTTTGGAGCGAGATTATCTAGCGTCCAGCAGCCAGCAGCGCCCTTGGAAATAGTTCCAACAAGCGTATTAAGATCAAGCCCAGCTCTAGCGCCATATACTAGTGCCTCGCTTACACCTGCCATAGTACCTGCAATTACTATCTGATTGCACATCTTAGCATGCTGGCCAGAGCCAGTCCTGCCGTGGTATGAGATGTTTGTACCCATAGCCTTGAGATATGGCTCAAGAGTCTTCACATCCTCCTCATCTCCTCCAGTCATAATAGTTAGCTTTGCGTTTATAGCACCGATTTCTCCGCCAGATACAGGGGCATCAACAAGTCTTGCTCCTTTTTCTCTGAGCTTTTTATCTATCATTACCTCAAGAGAGGGCTTAGTGGTTGTCATGTCGACAAATATTTGATTCTCCCTAGCTCCCTCTCTTAGGCCATTCTTTCCAAGATATACCTCTTCAACATCCTTAGGGTAGCCAACGATAGTAAAGACAATGTCGCTGTTCTCTGCAACCTCCTTTGGCGTACTCTGCCAATGAGCTCCAGCTTTAATCAGCTCTGATGCCTTTTCTTTAGTTCGTGTATAGATGAATAATTCATTTCCATTATCTAAAAGATGGTGGCACATCGGGCTTCCCATAATACCAATTCCAATAAATCCGATTTTCTTATTCATTCTTTATTTACCTCTAAGATGTATTTTGAATATGATAGACTAATATGGTCAGGAGGAAAAGATGCAGTTAGATAAGCTCAGCGAAGAAGAGGTTATAGATATAGCAGATTTCTTTAAGGTCTTTGCAGATGCGACAAGGCTTAAGATTCTCTATCTATTAGAGCAGAAGGGCGAGAGCTCAGTAGGCTTTATTGCCGATGAGCTATCTATGAGCCAATCAGCAATCTCTCAGCAGCTTAAGGTTCTAAGAGCATCTCGCCTCGTGCGCTTCAGAAAAGAGGGCAGAAGCATTATCTACCGTCTCTCTGATGATCATATAAATAAGATCCTCACTCTTGGCTTTGAGCACTATGAGGAGCTTTTGAAGTAACGCGTCTAAGTATTTCCTTTAGTGGAAGCCCTACTACGGTAGTCCAGTCGCCCTTGATTTCCTCTGTGATCCTGTAGCCTGTCTTCTGAAGCCTATATGCACCAGCAGCTCCTATCCACTCATCGCTATCTAGGTATGATTCAATCTCAATATCGCTTAGCTTTCTGAATATTACATCAGCTCTATCTACAAACACGTCTGGTTCCCTGCCTGGAATATATAGAGCACATGCTGTAAGGACCTCATGGTGCTTTCCGCTCATTCTATTTAAAAATGCTCTTGCCTCTTCTCGTGTTCTGAGCTTTCCTACAAGCTCTCCTTCAAATAAGACAAGAGTATCTGCAGAGATAGCAAGCTCATCCTCTTTGAAGGCATTGCTCCTTAGATACGCTTCAAGCTTTTTTCTTGCTATGTTCCTTATCTTCTCTTCCGCAGTAGAGCCTATCTTTGACTCATCTATATCTGGCGTGTAGATTCTGAGCCTTGTTCCGCACCTCTCTAAAAGAGAGCGTCGGTTAGGGGAGGAGGATGCAAGCGTCAAATATGGTATTGTCCTTCCAAACTCCAATTGAAGATTATCTGGCTCTATTATTCTATCCACGTATATTCTCCAGCTCCTCGCTCTTTGAGAGCCATAGCGACTCTGCAGCCTCTATCCTCTTCTCTACATCTTCCTTATTCTTCAATGCCTTCTTTATTTTCTCTGCATCTGAATAGACCTCAGGCTTCTCTATCTCCTTATTGATGGCATCAAGCTCAGAGGAAAGCTCTGATAATTGCTTATCGAGCTTCTCAACCTCTCTTTGAAGGCCATTGAGCCTGTTTCTTCTTGCCTTCATCTCCTCATAGCTGTTCTTCTTCTCAATAGGCTTCTCCTCTCTCTTCTCTTCCGCCTTCTTTACAGCATAAAGCGCTTCTTTCTCTTCAAGCTTATATTCAAAGTAGCTATAGTCTCCATTGAAGAACTCTGGTCCATCCTCGGATACATATAGAATCTTAGTTGCCAGATTCTTTATGAAGTGCTTGTCATGTGATACGAATACAAGCGTTCCCTCATAGTTCTTTATTGCATCAAGGAGCATATCCTTTGCATTTATATCCAAATGGTTGGTAGGCTCATCAAGAAGGAGAAGATTAGATGGGTGGAGCAATATCTTCAAAAGCGCTAGCCTTGACTTCTCACCGCCAGATAGCACAGATACCTTTTTAAATACATCATCATTCTGGAACAGAAAGGATCCAAGCATGGACCTGAGGTGTGGTATATCCTTTGTATCTGCAATTGATTCAACCTCTTCAAGCACTGTGTAGCTGTTATTGAGAGTATTCTCAGTGTCCTGTGCGAAATATCCCTTAAGTACTCCTGATCCATCTCTTACAGATCCTCTATAATCCTTATCCTGTCCAGCAAGGATTCTTAAAAGGGTAGATTTTCCGGCACCGTTTCTGCCTGTTATAGCAAGCCTCTCACCCTTTTCGAGTATGAAGCTCAGATCTTTATATATCTCATTATCTCCATAGTGCTTCTCAAGATGCTCAATAATCATCACATCATTTCCTGAGTGAGGTGATGGGGGAAATGAGAAGGATAGCTTTTTAAGGTGATCTGGTATCTCTATCTCCTCAAGCTTCTCAAGTGCCTTTACTCTTGATTGGACCTGCTTTGCCTTTGTTGCCTTGTATCTGAATCTCTCTATGAAATCCTCTGTTTTGGCAATATCCTCCTGCTGCTTCTTATATGCCTTCTCAAGCGCTTCAATCTCAGCCTTTCTTATCTCCGTGTATTTTGTGTAGTTTCCGCTGTATCTTGTAAGCTTTCCCTTAAAGAGCTCATAGACTACATTTACAAGATCATCTAAGAACTCCTGGTCATGTGATACTACCATAAGTCCACCAGAGAAGCCCTTAAGGTACCCAAGCAGCCATGTGAGTGCTTCGATATCTAGGTAGTTTGTGGGCTCATCAAGAAATAGAAAGTCAGGATTCTCAAGAAGTATTCTCGCAAGTGCTATCCTCATCTGGTAGCCACCTGAGAATTCTCGCGCAGGTCGCTCAAAGTCTCCGCTCTTGAATCCAAGTCCGTGGAGTATTGTCTCAATTCGGGCTTTTCTGTCAAAGAAGCCTGCGTCTAAAAGCTCTTCGTTCAGCGTTGCTATACGCTCAGCAGCGGCAAGCTGGCTATCCCCGCCTTTCTCTATCTCTTCTTCAGCCTTCTTTATTGCATCAAGTGTTTCATCAAAGCGCTTATAGCCTTCCTCAGCTGCTTCATATACAGAAAGATCCGGAAGCACGATATCTGATTGAGGCAGATATGAAATCCTTGCGCCCTTTGTTGCAGATAGCTTCATTGATTCTGCTTCTATAGATCCTGTAATGCACTTTAAAAGAGTAGATTTACCTGAGCCATTTGCTCCAGCAAGAGCTGCTCTTGTAGTGCTATCCATCGTGAATGATATGTTCTTCAGGATCTCTCTCTCTCCGAATGAGAGTGAAATATCCTGTATCTGGAGTGTGTTCATAAGAGTAGATTGTAAAAAAATGAAAATCAATAATCAACAATTGGTGTTCTATTGTTTAAGTTAGGTAATTTGTTTAATATACAATAACTGTATTTTTATGCAATTTTATTACAGTCTATGGAGTGCTTATGATCTGTCTTACTCTTTCTGGTTCTACTTTAGCTAGCTGCAAAGAAGAAGTAGCTATTAACAGAGCGAATATCGATTTATGTGAGCTCAGAGTTGATCTTCTTGAAGAGAGCGAGCAGGAGAGAGCCAAAGAGTTTCCAGCTATGGTAGATCTTCCTGTTATATTGACCTTAAGAAGAAGAATCGATGGCGGCAGGTCTGAGCTTTCAGAGAGAGCTAGACGTGCCTTGCTTCTTAAAGCCTTAGACGGGGATTTCAAATACATAGATCTTGAAGAGGATATAAAGAAGAACGAGGTAGAGTCCAAGGCAAGAGAGAAGGGTGTTAAGATTATAAGATCCTTCCACGACTTTGAGGGTGTTCCTGAGGATATTTATTCAAGGATATACCGCTTAAGCGAAAGAGGAGATATTGCGAAGGCTGCAGTAACGCCGCACTCTATAGGCGATATAATAACACTATTCAAGATAAAGGATGAGCTGAAAGATGTTCCTAAGATCATTATAGGAATGGGCGATTATGGTGTTGTCACCAGAATACTATATAAGAGAATGGGCTCCTATCTTACATTCGGCTCCAATGAGGCTGCCATAGCTCCAGGACAGGTAAAGGCTAAGGATCTTAAGAATCTATATAGAGCAGATAGGGTTAATGACCAGACCGCTATTTATGGGATAATAGGAAACCCTGTAATGCATTCGTCTTCTCCTCTTATACATAATCCAGGCTTTGCAAGAATCAACTACAATGCAATCTATGTTCCTTTCCTTGTAGATAACATAAGATCCTTCTTCTGTCTTGCTGAGATATTGAAGATGAGAGGCTTCTCTGTGACTATTCCATATAAGGTGGATGTCCTCTCATATCTTGGAAACATAACAAGAGAGGTAAAGCAGATCGGCTCATGCAATACGGTTGTAAGAGTTCCTGGAATGTGGAAGGGAATCAATACGGATTACTATGGCTTTCTCTCTCCGATACTCAAGGATATAGATAGCGGAAGGATAAAGAGCGCACTTGTAATAGGTGCTGGCGGGGCATCCCAGGCAATTGTATGGGCACTTAAGAACAGGGGAGTAAGAGTTACGATTCTCAATAGAACCCTTCAGCACGCCGTTAAGCTTGCAAAGCTGAACCTTTGCCAATACGATACGCTCGATAACGCGAAGAGGTATGAGGGCCAGGTTGATCTTGTAGTGCAGACAACGAGCGTCGGACTATATCCTGACTTTGATGCAAATCCTATTGAGGGCTTTGAGTTCACAGGAAAGGAGATTGTCTACGATATCATATATAAGCCAAAGATGACTAAGCTCTTGAAGGAGGCAGAAAAGAAGGGCTGTACGCTCCATTTTGGCGCTGAGATGCTCTTAGAACAGGGAAAGCTCCAATTTGAAGCCTTTACCGGCTACCACTACCCGGAGAATCTAGCTCCTATACTATAGCCTTCACGGCCTTATCTGCCGATGCTGCCTTATAGATGATGCTGATTGGTATTCTATTGCCTTTCTCTGTAATTGCTATAGCCTCATCTCCCTCTTTTTCTATAGAGGAAGGAGAGAATATGAATTCTCTTCCATCAGCAAGCTCTGCATAGATGTTGTAGCTGTTCTTTATTGCATCAAGAAGCAATGAGAGCTTTTCTGTGTAGCAAAAGCCAGATACCAAAGATGGAGAGTAGTGCTGATCGCTTGAGAATCTTATTCCGTTTTCAGCTAGAAGCCTTTCAATGAGATTCTGAGAAGAATCCAATAATTCACTCATGGCCTTCTCTGAGTATTCTATAGCTCTATTATCAGGTAAAGCACTGAAATCTGAGAAGCTGGTAAAAGCAATGTGCTCTTCATCATTCTTGCTTGCTCTAGCACCCTTGGTCTCTGAGAGCATGTCAAAGCCTGATGAGATAAGTATCGCTCTCCATTCGCTCTCTCTTTCTGAATCCATTATGAATAGCGTGCTTGATGGCTTTGCAGCTATGTATTCCTTCATTGCATCAAGCCTGTCAATAAGCCTTGCATTCTTTTCATCTGTTTCGAGAAGAAGAACATTCTGTATCCTTACCTTGCTGTAGTTATCCCACCAGCCCTCTAAGCGTCTTATGAGCATATCTGGAAGCCTTGCGATAGAGCTCATCATTTCTATTAGAGTAGCTAGCTCATAGCCATAATCAAAGGCTGCCTTCACTGAGTCCTTTGTTATTCTCCATTGGCATACTATATCGTCCTTCTCTGCTTCGAGAAAAAGATAAAGAGGATAATCCAATGCTTTTGAGTATGAGAGCGTAAAGTCTGATGAAATTATCGCATCCTCACTTTTGCTATTATCTATATCAGCTCCGCTGATGTAGGTATCATCAAGCTTCAATACCTCAAAATCGAATAGGAATTCCTTATCAAGCATTACGCCTGTTATTCTCTCTATAAGCTCTAAATAGCGATCAAGCTCTTTTTCTTTTATTCTGCTTAGCTTAAAGGCAAGAGTGATTGCATATGCTCCAGCTCTCTTATTTTCAATATCCATTATATAAGAAAGCTTAGCTGCATCATTTAAGGCCATGAAAGCCTCTGCGCTCTCCCTGTCAAGTGATAGAAAGCCATCCTTTTCCTTGACTATGCCAGTTTTTATAAAGCTCTCATAGCTTTTTACTATAGCTCTTCTTGCCATCTCCTTATCACGTCTTGGAAAGATCTTTATAGCATCGTCGCTTTGAAGGTATCTTACCAAGCTTGAGCGACGAGAGGAGAGTCTCTTATTTTTGGCAAATGACAGGATAAAGGAGAAGAAGCCTGAGTCATATATTCGTCTTTTCTCTCCCCTCTCTCCTAGAAGAGGGTAGTAAGATGCAATCTCAAGCCCAAGCGCAGTTAAGGAGCATATGCCATCCTTCTTCTTGATAAGTCCTCGTCTCATATAGGATGAAAGCATGGCACTATCTATGAAATCCTCTTTTCCAGATAAATACAGCGCAGAAAGAGCAGCTGCTTCTTTATCGTTTATCACAGAAAGTGCTTTATCCTTGTTTTCAGATATATATGCTTCAATCTTATTGAGATTCTTCTTGTATAGCTCTTCCTCTATTGCCATTATCTTTTCTCTATCGTGTATTCATATCCTTGCTCAGATAGGAACTTCTGCCTGTTCTGTGCAAACTCTTCCTCTTCTGTGAACTCTGTGACAAGCGTGTAGAAGTGGCTGTCCTTCTCCTTTGGCCTCAGTATTCTTCCAAGTCTCTGTGCCTCTTCCTGCCTAGATCCATAGGTTCCGGATATCTGGATTGCAACAGAGGCATCAGGAAGATCTATTGCGAAGTTCGCTACCTTTGAAACAATCAGAGCCTTTATTTCCCCACGCCTGAATTGATCGTAGATCTCATCTCTCTTTTTGTTGCTTGTGCTTCCCGTGATTATAGGAAGATTGAATGCCCTTTTGAACTCATTGAGCTGATCAATATATTGACCGATTATAAGCACGGAGTCAGCCTTATGCTTCTCTAAAAGCTCCCTTGTTACTCTTATCTTCTCCGGGTTCGTTGAGGCAATCCTGTACTTGTCATGTCTTTTGGCTGTTGCATACTCAATCTCCAGAGACTCTGGAAGCATGACTCGTATCTCATGGCAATAGGCTTTTGCTATGAAGCCTCTCTTCTCAAGCTCTGTCCATGGTGTGTCATAGCGCTTAGGTCCAACTAGTGAGAATACCTCATCCTCTCTGCCATCCTCTCTTATCAGAGTTGCAGTGAGTCCGACTCTGTATACAGCCTGTATTTCTGCAGTGATTCTGAAAACGGGAGCGGGGAGCATATGTACCTCATCATATATTATGAGTCCCCAATCGCCTTTTCTGAAAAGAGAGAAGTGTGGGTACTCATCGCTCTCTTTATTCTCCCTCCAGGTAAGTATCTGGTAGGTTGAAAGAGTTACGCTCCTTATCTCCTTTGACTCTGATGAGTATTCTCCTATCATAGCTTCTGTGAGATTTGTCTTATTTAGAAGCTCTCGCTTCCATTGATGTATTGCTGCTACATTAGGTGCCAGGATAAGAGTATTGGTCTTAAGTCTCGACATTATCTCTATTCCGACAACAGTCTTACCAGATCCACATGGAAGCACTATAGTGCCATAGCCTGCTTCTCCCTTCTTTCCAAGAAGAGCAGAGGCTGCATCTCTTTGGTAATCCCTGACTGAGAAATCTGTCTTTTTTGATATGTCAAGAAATCCACCCTTTGAGAGAGGAATCCTATCTGCAACAGGAAAGCCTAGCTTGATCATAAGAACCTTGACAGTTCCTCTGTTCATTCTGTCTATCAGGAAGGATTTATCATCATTTGGGATAAGATAGCGCTCTAGGCTTCTCTCGCTCTTCATCTGGTACATGAATAGCTTGCGTCTTACAGATAGAATCAGGTGCTTATCGTCATATTCCTCAAGCACAAAGTCGCCATAGCGTTCAGCATTGTCCTTGATGAAGAATATGACCTTATCATCAATCTCGTATTTGCTCCACTTCTTCAATCTTTTTATTATCTCATCTTCAGTGAGCCCTGATGATATTGCATTCCAGAGCGATAGGCATGAGATAGAGTAGGTGTGTATATGCTCAGGACTCTTGATTAAATCAGAGAATGCAATGATGTCCTCTCTGCACTCTTCCTGGGAAGGAGAGTGGATATCAAGAAGCATTGTTCTGTCTGATTGGATTGTAAGTGGTCTATCTTGATTCATCATAGGCTCTCTTGATAAGTATTTCATCTAGGATTACAGCTGCAGCTATAGCCTCAACGACTACTACTGCGCGTGGTGCAATGCATGGGTCATGTCTGCCCTTTATCGCTATATCTACATTCTCAAGCTTATTGCTTATGCTTTGCTGCATCTTAGCTATCGATGGTGTAGGCTTAATGGCAGCTCTGAATACGATATCCTCCCCATTTGATATTCCACCAAGTATTCCGCCTGCATTATTTGAAAGAAAGACTCTCTTTCCATCAATTGCCCTCATTGGATCATTATTCTCTGAGCCCTTCCTTCTAGCACTCTCAAAGCCGCTTCCGATTTCAAAGCCCTTTACAGCTCCAAGTGAGAATACTGCACCTGCAAGCCTTGCATCCAGCTTATCGAATATTGGGTTTCCAAGTCCTTCTGGTACACCCTCAATATGGCATTCAATAACAGCACCGACGCTATCCCCTTCCTCTCTTGCTTTATCGATAGCCTCAATCATCTTAGCTGTATTCTTAGACCTTGGTGCATAAAGTGGTCCGTCAAAGGGAGGCATCCATTCAAAATCCTCAGCCTTGATTCCAGCTGCCTCAATGACGCCTGCATCAATCCTGATGCCAAAGCTTTTTAGATATAGCTTTGCAAAGGCTCCTGCTATTACTCTTGCAGCTGTTTCCCTGCCGCTGGCTCTTCCGCCGCCCCTGTAATCTCTTATTCCGTATTTGGCTTCAAAGGTATAATCTGCATGTCCTGGACGATAGAGAGATGAAATGTCGCTATAGTCCTTGCTATGCTGGTTCTCATTCTCGATTATTACAGCGATAGGGCAGCCTGTGCTCTTGCCCTCAAAGACTCCTGATAGAATCCTTATCTTATCGCCTTCATTCCTCTTTGTTCCAAGAGAGCTTGAGCCTGGCTTTCTTCTGTCCATCTCGCTTTGTATGAAGTCTACCTCTATATCGACACCTGCTGGGTATCCATCGATTATGCACCCAAGAGCCTCACCGTGAGATTCTCCGAATGTTGTATATGAATAAAGGATGCCTGTACTATTGAAGCTCATATCCGCTCTCCTTCAGCTTTGATAGAATTAAATCAAGAGCTTTCTCTTTATCGCCATATGGCCCTAGATCTATAATCAGATCTGCATTCTCGCTATATATTCTGTCTCTTCTTGCATATAGCTCATGGAAGGATTTCTCGGGATTCTCCCTATCGAGAAATGGAGGAATTCCATCTGCAAGTATGACTGGAAGCATATCATTCTCTTCTCTCTTAAGATAAATCAGCTTGCCTTCTTTTTTTATCAAAGAGAGAAGCTTGGAATTATCTGAGGCACCGCCGCCAAGCGCGATTACGGCCTTATCCTCTTTGTAATCCTTTATGGCATTATATTCTTCTTCCATGAAGCTCTCCTTGCCATATTCTCTGTAGAAGCTTCTGATAGAGTCTGAGTGGATTCTCTCAAGTATCAGGTCATCGCTATCAGCAAAGGATAGAGCTAGAGATGACGCAACGAGCCTTGCGAATGTGGATTTTCCTGAGTGCTTAATGCCTGCAAAAAAGAGCTTTACCATAAAAGAAAAGCTTATCATTAAACGCAGCTTTATAGAAGTGCGGAACGCTTTCTTCTTATTCTGATAAAGCAGTGTATTTGATCATTGTCTTTTGCTTCTCTTTATGCATAGGAGAAATTAGCTATGGAATCTAAAAGGTAGAGCTTTTACCATGATGTTGATTATAAATCTAGGCAATGTGCTGATATTAGAGAGCTGATGGGAAAATCAAAGCTTATTGAAGCTCTCTCTCATTCTCTTCGTGATATTGTGGAATAACAGGCTTCACAGTCTTATTTTGGTTCCATTCTTCCTTTGCTTTTCTTTCTCTCTTTGTCTGTCTTATCTCATATTTCTCATTCCAGATAGCTTCATTTCTGTTCTTTCTGCTGTCGCTTATGAATTTGTTCTCCTTGATTGCAATCTTCAAAGCATAATGGAAGGTTACTATCATCATGTACCAGAGAAATGAGAGTATGAACGGTATGAAGGAAGATAGCGTGTAATTGAATGCTGGGCTCTCGTTCATGCTTAGAATCAGAAGGTTGTTGAGATTTTGATAGCAAAGCAGAGTGGATATCAAAGCTGGTAGAATCCAGAATAGGCCCTGCCTTGAGAATATGAATCTCATGCATGCAAGAAGAGATAGAAAGGTGAATAGCAATGCTGTAACAGGAATAATATATGAAAACACACCTATCTCCTTTTATAATGCAATATTATAACCTATAATTTAACATAATTTCTGTTGGAGTTAAATATGAAGTGCATTTCTGATCTTGCTGAAAAGGATATAATGAAGAAGAGAGTAAGGGAAAGAGAGGAGGATGTAAGAGGTGCGTACTACAGAGATACCACAGCTATAATACACTCATCTCCATTCAGACGCTTAAAGCATAAGACGCAGGTCTTCTTTGCTCCATCTAATGATCATATATGCACACGCATGGAGCATGTGCTTCATGTTGCAAGCGTTGCAAGCACTATATGCAGGCCCTTATATCTTGATACTGAGCTTGCGTGGGCTATCGGTGTTGGCCATGATTTAGGCCATACTCCATTTGGACATGTCGGAGAGAAGATAATATCGAATCTGTCTATAGAGAGAGGAATAGGTGAGTTCCAGCATGAGGTAAACTCCTTACGTGTTGTTGAATTCCTTGCAGATTCAGGACGAGGCCTCAATCTTACCTATGCTGTAAGAGATGGTATTGTGTGCCATAACGGTGAGAGCCTTAGCAGAAGGATTAAGCCAACTGGAGAGGTTAAGGACCTTGACTCGATTACCAGAAGAGAAGGCCTTATACCATCTACATACGAGGGTGCTGTTGTAAGATTCTCTGACTCAATTGCATACCTTGGCAGGGATTGGGAGGATGCGGGGCGTCTTGGGATACTTAAAGGCAAGGAGCTTCCTGAGATAGTCAGAACAAGACTCGGAAACAATAATAGCGAGATAATAAACACGCTGGTGAATGATATAATAAGGGGTGCTGATTCTGAAGAGGGAATAGGCTTTTCTGATGAGATATTTGAAGCAGTTGAGGCATTCTCTCTATTTAACTATCAGAATATATACAGATCAGATATTCTAAATGGCTATACAAGATACTTCACAAGGCTTATAAAGCTTATCGTAGATTACCTGGAAGAGCTCTATTCTTCATTCGGACTGGATGAGAGTGGGTATTTGCAGGAGCATAATATGCTTGCAGCTGGCTTTTATAACCATATAAGCGGCATGTATAAAAAATACATAGAGCATGAAGGCTCTGATAAGCGCATGATTCTAGATTATGTTGCTGGAATGACAGATAACTTCACATTAGATTGCGCTAATGAGATATTGAAGCCTGAGCACCTCAATGAGGAGATAGATCAATCTCTTACAGGCAAATGGTTTGACGTAAGATGATTATTTTCTAAGTGATTCAATCTCTTTTATAAATTGGTCTACATCGTCAAAGGCTCTATAGACAGAAGCAAAACGGACATATGCAACAGGAGAGACTGGATACAGCTGCTTGAGAGTCTCCTCTCCAACCTCCTTTGAGGTGATTGTATTTTTGGAGCCTGCAATCTCATAGACTCTGTCTTCGATATTCTCAAGTATCTTTTCGATTGTCTTTTGGTCAATGTTGAGCTTGTCGGTGCAGGTCCTTATGCCTCTTTCAACCTTTGAAATGTCAAAGCTTTGATGATGCCCATCCTTCTTTATTACTGTAATAGGGCGCTCTTCGATTTTCTCATAGCTTGTAAATCTATAGCCACAATTCTGGCATTGGCGTCTTCTCCTGATTGTAGTGCCTTCCTTATTTGATCTTGATTCGAGCACCTTATCATTATCAACATTGCATCTTGGACAATTCATATTTTTGAATGTATCACACGATAGTGAATATGTGAATAATTACCTGGCTTCTTTTGTTGTTTCTATATTCACATTATGTTATTATTGTAACTGTAAGAGGTGGCAATGACTGGTTCAGTTTCAAGCTGTGTAAAGGCAATTATAAATTCAAATCCATTTATATCAGAGATGATAATCCTAGATATCATCTCATTTTCAAATCTAGCAGAGTTCATAGCACCAAAGGTTGAGGCTATGTATGGCGAGAGCGTTAAGACAAGTGCAATCATTATGGCAGAGAGGCGCTATGCAGAGGAGCTTAAGCGCAATCAGAAGATAAAGGATCATGGAAAGATTGAGTATGATATCTCGATGAAGACCAATATCTATGACGTAAACTTCATGAGAAATGAAGCTTTTATCAATCAGCTTCCAGAGCTTTATGAGAAGGTAAATCTTGAAAAGGGCGACTTCCTCAATGTCACATTAGGTTCTCATGAGATATCTCTCTCTGTATCAGATAAGTATAGGAATGTAGTTGATGAGCTTTTGAAGAAGGAGACAATCGTTCAAAGAATGAATGACCTTGTTGCTTTGACTATAGTATTCCATGAAGGCAACTTCCTTCAGACTCCTGGAGTAATGTATTTAGCTGTAAGAAAGCTTGCATGGGAGAATATCAACGTAATAGAAGTAGTTTCAACAATGAATGTGCTCACATTTGTCATAAAGCGAGAGGATAGCATGCAGGCATATGCATCGCTTCAGACATTCCTCAATGAGGAGATATAGCTTTTTTGACGATTAATATTACATCTTAAGCATCATATTAAAAGCAGAAGCATAGTTCTCAATACTCAGATCTTTAGACTATTGATAAGTATTTTCAAAAATAGAATCCGTTTATGTATGAGTAAAACTTTCTGTATACCATGCTTATTCTGATATCACTTTTCTATCTCGTACATGTATGTCGCTTTTATCAAGATTCTCTATGTAGAAGCTTCTCAGTAAAATGAGATAAGGGGGTAAAATTTAACAAAAATTCAAATTATACACT
>CAVHSB010000029.1:0-17555 GCA_963638635.1 Flexilinea sp. | reverse complement strand
TGTATGCATTGTCTGAGAATGCCACCAAGCTGTGCCTCACGCTCAAGTATGATTATATCCTTAATGCCACCTTTATAGAGAGCTACTGCTGAGCTAAGTCCAGCAGGACCTCCTCCAATTATTACTGTATCAATCTTTTTACTCATTCTCTTTCCTCAAAACCCCATCTGTAAGCCATGAGCCCTGCAGTGAATACCTGATATCATCTCCATTCTTTCTAAGCTCATCCTCTATCAGCTTATATATCTTCATCTGGCAGAAGCCCCCCTGGCATTGTCCCATCATTGCTCGTGTTCTGTATTTGATACCTGTAAGCGTTGCAACTCCAAGAGGATTATGTATAGCGTCGATGATCTCCTTCTTTGTTATCTCCTCGCATGAGCATATGACCTCGCCATAGTCTGGATCTTCCTTTATGAGTCTGTTCTTTTCCTCAAGCGATAGCTCTCTGAAGCATACCTTCTTCTCATTTATTGGATCAAATGAGATATTCTCCGTGAATCTCTCTCTTTTAAGCATCATAGATACGACATGCTTTGCAAGAGGAATGCTTCCAGTAAGTCCTGGAGATTCTATTCCGATAAGAGATACGAAATTCGGAGCCTTGTCATCGTAGATATCAACCTGCCAATCTATGATTGAACCATTCTCATCAACTGCCTTTGGCTGTATGCCTGAGAATATCCTTATTCTGTCTCTGGCATTTATATGTGGCCATAGCTTAGCCCCTTCAGCTGCAAGTAGCTCAATCTTCTCCTCTGGTACTCCATAATAGGATGGATCTTCTGTGTTTTCAGCATCTGGACCTATTGTTACATTGCCATCAATAGTCGGTGTTATATGAATTCCCATATAGACGTTGCTTGGTACAGGGTAGACAGGAAGAGGAAGCATCTTGCCAGTCCTCTTGTTGAGAACTATATAGTTGCTTCTTGAGTAGATTACCTTTTTATCTGTAAGGCCTACATATGCTGATACTTCTGCAGCTCCTAGGCCTGCTGCATTTACTACCCATCGTGCTTTGAAGTCTCCATGCGCAGTCTTTACTGTGTATATTCCATCTTCTCTTGTTATTCCGGTGACTTTATGATTGAAGAAGAAATCAACTCCATTCTTCTTTGCATTCTCTGCAAGCGCGATAGTATATAGAAATGGATCCATAATGCCGCTTCTTTCAGAAAAGAGCGCAAACTCTCCGACAACGTAAGGACAAAGAGAGAGTAGCTCTTTCTTATCAATCATTCTAAGCCCCTCAGAGCCATTGACTCTTCCTTGCTCCATTGTCTTCTCTAGCTGCTTCCTATCCTCATCTGTATTTCCGACTAAGACCTTGCCACAGCGAGAGAAGGGGAAGCCTAGCTCCTTTGAGAGCTGATCCATAATCTTATTGCCCTCTACGCAGCACTTGGCTTTAAGGGAGCCTGTAGGGTTTGCAAAGCCCCCATGAACTACTGCAGAATTACGTCCACTAGTCTCATTGCAGACATCCAGGTTCTTCTCTAAAACCCCGATTCTGAGGTTATAGCGTGAAAGCTCTCGTGCTATTGCAGATCCAACGACACCAGAACCTATCACAATGCAATCATAAAGCATTCTCATAATTCATTCCTTTTTTTATTTGATTCTCTTTTTGGTATGAAATAGTCCGGGAATTTCTCTTTTAAATCAGTAAACTCTCCCGAAACCTTCTCAAGGTGTTTTCTTTCAATATCTAAAACTCTATCTATATTGTTATCCTTGATAGCCTCTATAAGCTCTGTATGCTGCGCTCTGACTCCATCAATGATTGTGCAATCAGAGTAGGATAGCATCCTTATTCTTTTATCATTGCTGGTATGTGCATCGATTATGGTCCATACATTTTCAAGTCCAGCCTCTGTATAGAAGAGGTGGTGAAGATCATCATCTGCTTTATAGAAAGAGTTGAGATCTTCTTCTAATATTGCAGCCTTCTGACACAGAAGATTGCTCTCAAGCTTTATTATGAAGGCCTCGCGCTCCTTTGACGTTCTTTCTTTCTTCATGCACTTTTCGATAACGCCAAGCTCTACGCATTTACGCATGAAGCGTTCTTCTTCTATTGCAGCCTCATCTAGAAAGGTTACTCTTGTGCATCTTTGTGGGAAAATCTCGACAAGCCTATCGCTTTCAAGACGTAAAAAGGCATCTCGCAGCGGAGATCTTGAAACTCCATATTCAGCCTTTAGCTTCTCTGTGCTCAATTCCTCACCTGGAAGTAGCTTCAAGAGTGTTATTGCTTCTCTAAGCTCTGTATAAATGTTCTTCTTATCTGTCTCTCTCATAATTACTTCTTATTAGCTAGCATACTAGTATACTAGTCGATTTTTGAAGAAAATCAATCTTTTTTTATTTGATTAGGCCGTTATTTATAAATTTCTTATTTTTTGATATTTTAATTCCTATGAATATTGCAGATAGATACACTCAATATGTCAGAGAAAAGACTATAGAAGGGGATGGCTGGAAGAGTGCATTTCTAGGCTTTAAGCTTTTCAACATAAAGAATCATATAGCACCAGATAAGACTATAGCGAAAGGCTATAGAGAGCTTGAGACGATGATGATGGAATATATGTGCTCATCTCTCTCGTCAAGGTTTTCCTTCTCATCTATATTCTTTCCTCATGAGCTTCTTATGGCTTCTGGTATCAATGCTATATCTACAGAAGCAATATCATGCTTTCTATCTCATGGCTATGGACTAGAGAAATATTTGATTGATCAATGTGAGAGTGAAGGCATTGCAGCGACTCTATGCTCCTACCATAAGGCATTCATAGCAGCTGTGAGTGAGCTTACTCCCATGCCTATGCTGCTCTCCTCTACCTCTATTGCATGTGATGGTAACCTATGTGCATTCAGATATCTATCTGAGAAGAAGGGAATACCCTTTAATTATATAGATGTGCCATATAGTGATGATGAGGATAGCATCACATATCTTTCATCCATATTGGAGACTCTTGCATATTCTCTTGATGGCTTTGATATGAATAAGCTTAAAGAGATTCTTGCTATAGAGAATGAGACTAGAGAGGAGCTTCTGAAATATTATAGGCTTACATCAATGAAGAGGTATCCTGGGAAATTGATTGATCAGATGTACCTCATAATGGCAACGCATTCTTTGCTTGGCAAGAGAGAGTTCCTTACCTGGATAAGGAATGTAAATAGAGAGCTTGAGATCAGTGATGATTTTACAGGTAAGAATATTCTATGGGTGCATGTAATACCCTTTTATTCAGAGCCTCTTAAGAAGCTATTCAATACCAATGATAAGTACCAGGTAATTGCATCTGATATGCTCTTTGATTCGTTTGAGCACCTTGATGTGAATAAGCCCTTTGATGCCCTTTCAAGGAAGCTCATACATCATGTATTCAATGGAAGCTATGATAAGAAGACTGCTCATATTGATAAGCTTTTAGCTATCCATAGGACTGATGGGATAATAGCCTTCTCTCAATGGGGGTGCAAGCAGGCATCTGGAGGACTGGCGCTCTTGAAAAAGCACTATAAGGATATGAATATGCCCCTTCTTATTCTTGATGGGGATGCACTTGATAAGAGAAATAGCCAGGATGGCCAAATTAAGACCAGATCTGAGGCATTTCTCGAGCTTCTGGAGGCAAGATGATAGGCTACTTCTGTAAATATGCACCTATTGAGATATTCAAGGGCTTTGATGAGGAGTGTGTAGAGATCCATCCGAAGGAAGCTAAGGAGACTAGCTCTGTTATACATCCAAATCTGTGCTCGTTTGTTAAGGCTGCCTTTGAGGAGATCAAGGGAAAAGACTATAGCGGCATCATACTCACGACCTGCTGCGACAGCACTAGACGTTTGTATGATCTATTGAAGTCTGAGCTTGAAGATAGGTTCATATATCTATTGGATCTTCCGCATGATAAGACTCTTCCTGCTTTCTCTTTATATGGAAAGCGCATTGAAGAAATGATAAGAGAGTATGAGAAATACTCAGGAAAGAAATTTGATTCATCGAAGATCAGAAGCTGCTCCCTATGTAAGAGCGCAGATCCTAAGCTTGAATTCTCATCAAGGAAAGCTAATTTGTTGCTTATGGGCGCTAGGATGAATCCAGAGATAGAGAGCGTGCTACTTGAGAGAGATATCAATATAGCTGCAGATTTATCCTGTACAGGGCTTGAGAGAAGTATTGATACCTCTGGAACAATAGAGAAGTACGCAGAGTCATTGATGGAGCAATATCCATGCTCAAGAATGAGAGAGAATGGAAGACGTTTCCAAAAGGAGTTTCTGGATGTTGATGGGATAATCTACCATACTATCCAATTTTGTGATATCTACTCCTTTGAGTATGCATCCCTTTCGAAGCTTGGAAGGCCTGTTTTATTCATAAACAGCGACTATAGCGATAGCACTAGAGGCCAGATAAGAACAAGAGTAGAGGCATTTTTAGAAGAGATAGGTAAAGAGGGACATAGCAAAGTGAATAAAAGCGGCGAATATGTAATTGGAATAGATAGTGGCTCAACTAGCACCAATGGCGTATTGATGGATAGGAATGGAAGGATTATAGACTCTCATTCGATTCCAACTGGTGCTAAGGCTGAGAATAGTGCAAAGCGGCTATATGAGCTTATTCTTGAGCGAAACGGATTGAGTGCTGAAGCTATTGCATCCTTGATTGCCACTGGATATGGTAGAGTTTCCATGTCTTTCTCTGATGATACAGTAACTGAGATTAGCTGCCATGCAAAGGGGGCTCACTATCTCAATGGGAATGTACGTACAATCCTCGATATTGGAGGCCAGGATAGCAAGGCAATAAGCGTCAAGGAGGATGGTGCTGTTAGCGATTTTGTCATGAATGATAAGTGCGCAGCAGGTACTGGCAGATTCTTAGATACTATTGCAAGAACGCTTGAGATTTCAACAGAGGAGCTTGGAAAGGCTGCGCTTCTTTCAGATAAAGCAATAGAAATCACCAGCATGTGTACTGTATTTGCAGAGTCTGAGGTAATTACATTGATAGCTGAGAATAACGAGCTTAAGGATATTGCATATGGCGTATGCTCATCTATTGCTTCGAAATCTCATTCGCTTTTAAAGCGTGTCGGCATCAGCGATGTGATAATGATGACTGGCGGAGTTGCAAGAAATAGGGGTGTTGTCAAAGCACTTGAGAAGAGACTCGGAATGAGTATATACATCCCAGAGAATCCAGAGATAGTAGGTGCTCTCGGTGCGGCTGTCTTTGCGCTTGAGAGAATTTAGCATCAGCTTTTAAAAGATGCAAATAAGTGATACATTCTCACTATGCATGTACATCAAGTAGATTTCTCAAAAGGAAAGGTATCAAGCTGTATATTGCGACTTTCCTTTCCTTTGATTGTAGCGGAAATTGTCAACCTTCTATATAACATGGTTGATAGAATCTACATCGGACATATCCCAGGTGTTGGCAGCGCTGCGCTATCTGGAATTGGTCTTTGCTTCCCTATTATATCTCTAATCAGCGCATTTGCACGTCTATATGGATTTAACGGTGGCTCTCCTCTATGCTCTATGGCACGAGGGAGGGGCGATGAAGAGGAAGCTCATTATGTAATGGGAAACTCTGTATTTCTTTCAATCATAACAGGTCTTGTTATAGAATTGATTCTCTTAGTCTTCCTAAAGCCTATCCTATATGCATTTGGCGCAAGTGATGTCTCATATATTTATGCATCAAGCTATCTGAGAATATATGCACTTGGAACTGTTCCTGTTTTGATAACACTCACTATGAATGCATTCATAAATAGCCAGGGCTTTTCTCAAATTGGAATGATATCTGTTTTGATAGGTGCAGTTACGAATATTGTTTTGGATCCTATACTTATCTTCAGGTTCTCGCTTGGAGTTCAGGGGGCAGCTATTGCAACTGTAATAAGCCAGAGCTTATCTGCACTTTTTGCAATAAGATTCCTAACGGGTAAGGATGCTGAAATTAAGCTCTCATTTAAGTATTTCAAGCTTAAAGGAGAGAGATGTATGAGGATTGTATCCTTAGGTACCAGCGGATTTACTATGGGCGCTACCAACTCTATAGTCCAGCTTGTATGCAATAAGATGGCATTCCTATATGGCGGAGATCTGTATGTCGGTGTTATGACTATATTGAACTCTGTCAGAGAGATATTCTCAACTCCTATCAATGGGCTTGGTAGCGGGGCTAGTCCTGTTATGAGCTATAATTATGGAAGAGGTGATGGCGATAGAGTACGCAGAGCCAGTAACTATACGGTCTTTAGTACTTTGGCGATTTCTGGCTTTGTATGGATTATAGTTCTGTTGTTCCCAGGCCTCATGGCAAGGCTCTTTACAGAGGATGCAACCTTGATAGAGGCTGCAGTTCCTGCCTTGAAGATTTATTTCTTTGGCTTCATTTTCATGTCCTTCCAGACATCTGGCCAGCAGACCTTTGTAGCACTTGGCAAGGCCAAGTATGCTATATTCTTCTCTCTGTTTAGAAAGGTAATCATAGTAGTGCCGCTTACCTTGCTTCTTCCGCTTATATTCGGTGTAAATGGCGTTATGCTTGCAGAGCCTATAAGCAATGTAGTAGGTGGGCTTGCTGCTTATCTTACAATGAGACATGTCGTAATGCCTGAATTGAAGGCTCTTGATGAAAAATCTTCCTCCCGCTAGGAAGGAAGATAGAGAGTAATTTATCTATCAAAAATAGATTCAAATATTAGAGCTATTGCTCCTTAAAGCACTCTATAAAGGTTGTCTTGAGTGCTTTCTTTGCCTCTTCTTCGAACTTCTCGTACGAAGATAGAAGCTTTTTGCCTTCCTCTGTCAGATAGGCAAATCCTCCGTTGATTCCGCCTTTCTTGCTTATTACGGCATCTGCTCCAAGTCCCCGCTTTGTATTTTTAAGCATCGTCCAGGCCTTTGTATATGAAAGCTTCATCGTTGCAGCAGCATCCTTGACATTGCCTGTCTTCTCTATAGCTCTCAAAAGCTCAGCAACTCCTGGTCCGAAGAATATGTCTTCATCTTCTTTCAGAACCAGCTTTATACCGAAGGTTATTTCCTTGTTCATCGCTATCCATTATATTTTATGACAGTTAAAGGTTCAATAGAAATCAGTCATCAAGAAAAAAAGCATTTGAATGGCGTGAAAAGTAGTCAGCAGGGTATTGAGATGATATAGATATTCTAGAGCCGAGGTCTAAGCTTGGAGAAATGATATAGATGGTATCTTCTATCATTATTCTATGGCACTTTGAAGAAGGGGCTTTATCGAAGTGAAGCATGATCCCATCTGGAAATCTTGTTGCATCTATTATTCTTGCTGTTGTCATAACTCTATTTTATATCGCTTTCATTTAAATAAAAGAGAAAAATATAGACAGAAAGCTTTATGGATATAATAATATTAAGGATTTGGTAAAAGGGAGAATATATGTTTATTCCTATTCTGTTATTCTGTTGTGGCCTTGTTCTTTTGATCAAGGGAGGAGATTGGTTTGTTGATGGTGCAACTGGTATAGCTCATCGTTTTCATATTCCTGAGCTATTGATAGGTGCAACTGTAGTATCTATTGGAACGACGCTTCCTGAGGTTATGGTAAGCGCAACTAGTGCCATCGGCGGACATGGCGAGATAGCTTATGGCAATGCTATTGGCTCTGTAATCTGCAATACTTCCTTAATTGCTGCAATTACAGTAGCAATAAGACCTTCTGAGGTTGATCCAAAGACTCTGAAGGTTCCTACATTATTCTTCTTTGCTGCAGCTGTTTTCTATGCAGCTATTGCTTATTCAACTGGTTACTTTGCACGCTGGGTTGGCATTGTGCTTCTTCTTATGTTCATCATCTATATGATAACAACAGTGAGGCAGGTAAAGAGCCTTCCAAAGACTGAAGAAGAGGAAGAGAGCAATGAGGGGCCAATGTGGAAGGAGCTCCTTCTTCTTGTTGTAGGTGCAGCTCTCATAGCACTAGGTGCAAATCTTCTTGTAAACAATGGTACCTTGATTGCTGAGGCTATGGGCGTTCCAGAGGCTGTTATAGCTTTGACATTTGTAGCTCTTGGCACATCTCTTCCAGAGCTTGTAACCGCTATTACCTCTCTTATTAAGGGACATAGCTCTCTTTCTCTTGGAAATATAATAGGTGCTAATCTCTTCAATCTTGTGCTTGTGAGCGGTCTTTCAACAACTCTTCGTCCTTTTACTATTCCACAGGATTCTAAGATCGGAGCTTTCAATACCTCTCTTGCATTGGATTTTCCTGTAATGTTCCTTGTAATGCTTCTATTGACTATTCCTGCACTTAAGAGGGCTAAGCTTTCAAGATGGCAGGGTATATTGCTGCTCATTATCTATTTCTCATTCTGCGCTGTGCAGTTCTCAATTTGATAAGTGCTGAGAAGTAAAAAGAAAGAGTGTTACACGAGAGCTTCTGTAGCACTCTTTTTTATTTATGGATGTTAAGCAAGAAAAAGAATAATCCTATAACATAACAGTAAACGTTTTCACGTTTGTACTATAGATATATGTTCTTTCCAAAATACGGATATTGAACAAAAATACTAAAGTTTGTCTGTTAAAATCTTGACTTTATTTTATCTTTAGTGAGATATTGTGGGAAGTTATACAAAATTTTGAATTTTTGTCTATTAATAAATGGAGAACATATGAAAAAGATTATACCAATGCTTGTTGCATTGCTTCTTATGTTTATCTCATGTTCATCGGATCCTAATTCTGATAACAAAGATAAGCTAGCAACAGTTGCAAATGTATCTATTACAGCAAATACTGTAACTTCGAGAACAATAGCACCGACAACAATTACTAATCCAACATATTATGTTGCAACATTGAAGAATGATGATAATAATTATACTGCTGAAAGTGAGACAGGAAGCCTATCTTTCAAAGATGTTTATGTTGGTGATTACACAGTAGCGGTAAAGGGCTATGACAAGAAAGATGGACAGGTTATTTTCAAGTCTTCAGGAGAAGATAAGCTTTCTGTAACAGTAAAAGGAGATAATACTTGTTCTATTCAGATGTATCTTACAAATGAGGAAGGTACAGGTACGATTAAAATCAAGCTTGATTGGTCTGAAGCTACAGAGACAGAAGGACTTATCAAGGATAAATACTCAGATCATGCATTTAGATTGGAACTATTAAAGATAGCTGCTGATGGAAGTGTAACTAGTCTATCAACTCAAACAGCTGATATAGGCGCTACTAGCTATGTTTATGAGGATACACTTTCTGTATCTAACGGCTTTACTGGCTATTTCAATATCTATTACACAGATAATGATGTGGAGTATTTATTGATGAGAACAGCTACAGCGACATTCCAGATCTATGCCGGTCAGGAATCTGTTCCAGATGATAATGACACTGCTATATTCACTATAACAGCAGAAAATATGCCTGAGTACTTCAATACTCTAAACTTCTCACTTGATTATGGTGATACTGACAAAGAAACATCAATTAAGGTTATTTGGGATGATAACAATGGATACTATAGTCAGGTAGTTATCTCATGTGACAATGGAGAGACTGTAACAGTTGATGCTTCTGAAAAGTCTTACACTTTTAAGAAACTCAATAAGGCTACAGAATATTCATTCACACTAACAGGAAAGAGTTCATTAGGAAAACAGACACAGTCTCTTACAAAGTCACTTGCAACTAAGGTATTTGTAACAGGAGTATCATTTGATGAGAGTTCTATCCCGTCTGATACTATCGTCTCTGGCAGTGAGTTTACTATTGCTCCTATTGTATATCCTGAGAATGCCACAAATAAGAACGTTACATGGACAACAACAGACACAGATGTGCTTGAGCCAATTCCTACAACATCTGCATCTGCTCCTACATTCTATGCTAAGAAGCCAGGTGTCGTTAGTATCACAGTAACAGCTGAGGATACAGATATTACTGGCAATGCTGTTACATATACTTCAACTAAGCAGGTATCTGTAAAGCTTGAAGCTCCTAATGCTCCAGAAGTGATTGTTGAGGATAATGAAATTTCTAAGCAGATAATTGTTGCATGGAGTGAAGTTGATTATGCTACAGGCTATAAGCTCTATAAAAACGGAGAATTATTTAAGACCCTAGAAAATGTGGAATATACAGATTCTGCTTTGATGGCTGGCACAGCATATACCTATAGTGTTGCTGCAACCTATGATGAGGTAAAGAGTGATAGTTTCGATCCAACTAGTGAGATAAGTTCAGCTTCTGGAGAATTAACTCCAGTTGTTCCAACAATTACACTTATACAGCCTACAATTTCAAAGCTGGCTCTTCAGATTAATGAAGGTGAGACAATTGCAAATGGTGCTATAACAGTAACTCCAGACAATCCTGTTACCTTGAATATTCCTGCTGCTATTGATGGTGCTACAGAATATGCTTGGTTTGTAAATGGTGTACTAAAGAAATCAAGTGCAATCTTTGAAGAAGTCAATGCGATTACTCTTTCATATGATATGAGTGAAGTTCAGGGTATGGAGAAGGATTCTAATTCTATTATGCTGAGAGTTAAGGATTCTAACGGTAATTACTATAGTGCATCTGCTTATTTCAGAGTAATCCAGGTTGTAGATACAGGTGTATCTATCTCCATGAACGATTACTACTCAACATCTAATGCTACTCTACAGTTTAATGCATCTGTGCTTCCATCTAATGCTACAATGCAGACAATTACCTATGAATCAAGTGATACTGATGTTGCATCAATAGATTCTACTGGTAAGGTTACTATTAAGAAGTATGGTACTGTTACATTCACAGCTACATCTGCATCAGGGCATAAATCAACGAAGAAAATCAGATTCTATGATGATCTTACAGATGCAAAGACTCTTCTTAATATCATCATCAGTGATATGAGTACAGTATTAACTAATGCTAATACGAAATTTAAGGGTGATTGGTGGTCACTAGGTGCCGATACATATTCTGAAAATAATTACACGATTACAAGTTCTAAAGGCACTGTTCAGAGTAATGGTAATATTTCAATATCTGATAGAGCTATTGATAAGAGCGAATATGGTGAATTGAACTTCAAAACATCAACTAACATAAGCCTAAATGCAGAAGATGATGATGGTTTTTGGACTCAAGGATACCTTGGTGTCGACCCTCTTAAGTATGTTGGTGCTAATAATGATGGGTTGATTTCAATAACTCTTCCTTACAACCAGGGAACTGCGACTATACAGTTTAATAGTGTTAAGGTTTATGACGGAAGGTCTGGTAGCTTCAGCGTTAAGATGCCAAATAAGGATGCTCAAACATTTGAGTATAGCGATACTTCAATCAATGCACTCTTATAGTTTATAGCTCATTTTGTGATATCTTGCAGCTTCTGCTTAACAGTAGAGGCTGTTTTTTTATAAAAAGCCTCTTCCCGAGAGCGAAGGAAGAGGCAAGGGAGGATATTGAATGCTTACATGACTTATTTATATTGCCCTCTAATATATATATGTAAAAATCTCTGAATTCTGCTACTGTTTTGAGGAATTTAGAAGTAAAATGCTAGAGAAAGGAGAATTTATGAGAATAGCGATACTCGGAAATGGCGCTATGGCATCTTTATTCGGAGCATATCTATCTAAAACCAATGATGTTACCTTGATTGGCAGAGATAGCCATAAGCTGGAGCTTATAAGCAAGAATGGTCTTCTTATAAGGGAGCTTGCATCTGATCTGCATTTTCCCATTAAGACTGCTTTATCAGGTTCTTATGAAGGAGAAGCCGAGCTTGTGATCCTTTTTGTGAATGGATATGCAACTAAGGAGATGCTTCAGGATAATCGAAGCATTATTGGTAGAAATACATATGTCCTGTCCCTTCAAATCGGAGCGGGGCATGCTAAGGAGATGAAGGAATTCGTAGCTCCTGATCATATCATGCTAGGCACTACGCTTCATGGTGCGACTATGCTAGGACTCGGTGCTGTCAATCATTCAACTAGAGGTATGACAACCATAGGACGATATGATGGTGGAGTAGAGGGGCTTGATAAAATAGAGGAAGCCTTCAGCTCTGCTGGCTTTGAGGTTCAGGTATCAATGAATGTACGGCAGGCTGTTTGGGCAAAGCTTCTAAATAACTCTACAATCAGCGCAGCTACTGCTATGCTTCAATGTCCTTTGGAGTATCTTGCTATCAATTCATATGCATGGGATCTTGTTAAAGCTCTTCTAAGTGAGGCTATCATGACAGCAAAGGCAGAAGGATACTTCTTTGACTTTGAGGATGTCGAGAAGGAGCTTAAGACTGTATGCGAGAATTCGCGCTATGGCTATACAACGATGTATTCAGATGTTGCTGCAGGAAGAACCTGCGAGATTGATTACATATGCGGATATATATCCCAGAAGGCTCATGAGAGAGGTTTAAGCACTCCTAATATGGATATGGCGTTATTGCTTGTTCATGCGCTTGAGGGTAAGCATGGCTTATATGCCTGAAAAATGAACAAATGATGCATTTTGACTATTTTATAGTTGTCCATCATGCATTAATCTTAAGCTATAACGATTGTTAAACAATCCTCCCTTATCTGAGAGCCGAGTCACTCCGGCTCTCCTTTCTTTGCTTAGCATGCTGAAAAAGAAAGAGTGCTACGCTTTTGCAGCACTCTGTCCTGTTAGAGAATATGCTTTAGGAAATCTTGCGTTCTTTGGTTCTTTGGATTAGAGAATATATCCTCAGGTCTTCCCGTCTCTATGATCTCTCCTGCATCCATGAACACTACCTTATTAGCAGCTGCTCGTGCAAAGCCCATTTCGTGAGTAACTAGCAGCATTGTCATTCCTTCATTTGCAAGCTCGAGCATTACATCAAGAACCTCCTTGATCATCTCAGGGTCCAGTGCACTTGTTGGCTCGTCAAATAGCATTGCCTTTGGCTGCATTGCAAGAGATCTTGCTATAGCGACCCTCTGCTGCTGTCCGCCAGATAGCTGAGAAGGTCTTTGGTTTGCTTTACCCTCAAGTCCTACACGCTTTAATAGCTTTAGGCCAAGCTCTTCTGCATCCTTCTTATTCATCTTCTTGACCTTCATAGGAGCTAGGGTGATGTTCTCAAGTACCGTCAGATGAGGAAATAGGTTGAAGGACTGGAATACCATGCCAACCTCTTCTCTTATCTTTCTTATATCGACATCTTTCCCCATTACATCCACACCATCGATGTATATATGGCCTGACTTTGCTTCTTCAAGCTGGTTTACGGTTCTCAGAAGAGTAGACTTTCCTGATCCGGATGGGCCTATTATTACAACTACCTCTCCGTCATTTACTGTAAGAGATGCATTCTTAACTGCATGGAGTATTGTTCCATCGTTGTTTGTGTAATCCTTATAGAGATTCTGTATTTCAATCTTAGCCATTTTTATGCAGCCTTTCCTCCATTAATCCAACAAGGAGGGATAGAATCAAAGTGAATATGAGATAAATAAGCGCTACAACAAGCATAGTCTCAAGTGACATGAAGGTTCTTGAAATATACTCTCTTCCTCTTTTGAGAATATCTGAAAGAGCAAGTACGGATACAAGAGAGGAATCCTTAAGCATAGATATGAACTCATTGCCTATTGCAGGTAGAACTACCTTTATAGTCTGTGGAAATATTACATTGAAGAAGGTCTGGCTTTTTGATAGTCCTAGCGCCTTAGCAGCCTCTGTCTGCCCCTTAGGGATAGCCTGGATACCTGCTCTTATAATCTCGCCCATATATGCACCAAAGCATATAGATAGCGCAACTATAGCAGCTACGGTACCTTCAAGATGGATAAGAGAGCCAAGTGCAAAATAGAGGAACATCAATTGAACAAGAAGCGGAATACCTCTTATGAGCTCAACATACACTCCGCATATTCCATTGATGAGCTTATTCTTGCTTACAGATCCAAGTCCTGTAAGAGTTCCGATGATGACAGCACCTATTATTGCGAATATAGTGCATTCGAAGGTTACAGGAGCACCCTTGATAGTAAATTTGAATATCTCCCAATAGGGATGTGTCACAACACCCTTGCTATTGGTCTTTGTCACAAATAGGCATAAGGCTATAAGAAGTATCAAGGCACCCCAGAAAGTTATTCTCCAGCTGTTGAAGATATGCTTATTCTTCTTAGTTGGAATCAATACGCCATCTGTCATTGTGATAGTATTCTTAGTCTGTCTTAACTCTGTTCTATCTACAGATATCGTCTTTCTGTTAAGGATTTCTTTCTTTACATCTTCCTCAATCAGTTCTTTCTTTTTTTCTTCGTCCATTTTTATCTCACTATTAATGCGAAAGAAGGTCAGCAAAGCTGGCCTTCCCCTTTAAGTCTATATGAAACTACAGAATGTTGTATTTAGCCTTGAGTTCAGCTACTGTTCCATCAGCTAAGCACTTCTGGTAGCCTTCTTCAAGAATATTGATGAATGGGTTGCCTTTCTTTACGCACATTGCTATATCTTCTGCTACTGTGTTTGTCATATGACCGCTTACTACGAGCTTTCCAGCATAGCTTTCGTTTGTCAGAACGTAATCATTTGCAACGAGTGAGTCACATACTACAGCGTCAATATTGCCATTTGCAAGATCAAGTACAGCCTCAGGAATTGCATCGAAGTTCTTGATGTTCTTTATTCCAGCATCCTGACATGCAAAGTGTCCTGTTGTGCCATTCTGTACACCTACAGTCTTACCCTTAAGGTCATTCTGGTCTTTATATCCTTCTGAGCCAACCTTAACAAGAATAGCCTGATCAAGAGTAACAAATGGAGTTGTGAAATCCATTGTCTCCTTTCTCTCTTCTGTTACTGTAACACCAGATGCAACTGCGTCATACATGCCTGTCTGAAGACCTGCGAAGATTCCGTCCCATGCTGTGTTCTTGAGCTCGATCTTAACACCCATCTTCTCACCGATGGCTCTTACAAGATCCATCTCAAAGCCAACGATGTTGCCACTCTCGTCAACATATTCAAATGGAGGCCACTCAGCATTAGCAGCAACAGTATAAGTCTTCTCAGCACCTGCGCTCTCCTTAGATCCGTTCGCAAACATTGGAGAGAGTGCTATCATAGCAAGTAAAGCGATTGTTAATAGTTTTTTCATTTCTTAGATCTCCTATCTAACCTGTGTAAAGGTATAGCAAAGGAAGGATATAGTGTCAATTATGTTTATGCATAAAAATACAGAAAATATCGAAAAATCTGAAAACTTATACTTTTGTAAAATAGGCTTTACAAAAGTTTTAAAAAATTTATTTTATTCAGAATAAAGAAATAATCCAAATGATGTTATGTTTTTTACAAATTTGAAAAATGATGAATATTTATACTTTCTATGCTGATGTATGCTCCCTAATGAGTTAAAGCATAAAGGATGTCAGAATGAGGAATCATATAAGCCTCAAAGATGGTCTATATAGAGAAATCTTTGAGGCTTACTATTATTTTATACATCCTCTAGCTCTTTTGATGATTCAAGAGGCTTTATTCTGGTTTTGTATACATACGTATAGAGGATGATGGACATCAGTAAGCCCATTACCTCTGCAATTGGGAATGAGAACCATACAGAATCTATATTTCTTGTAGCTCTCGCAAGGATATATGCAGATGGAACAAGAATCACAATCTGTCTCGATATTGCTGTAAGCATAGATGCCCAGCCGACACCTGTTGCCTGGTATGAAGCGCCAAGTGCGATTGAGATAGCTGCAGGTATGAAGCATATAGATATTATTCTAAGCGCAGGAACACCTAGTCTTATCATTTCCTCTGTTGCTGAGAACATTCCAAGAAGCATTACTGGAATAAGCTGGAATGTCAGGAAGCCTAATGCCATAATGCATAGCGCAATGCATGTGCCTAGCTTTATTGTCTTTAGCATACGCTCCTTCTTTCTTGCTCCATAGTTGTATGCAATGATAGGAATCATTCCATTATTCAGTCCGAATACTGGCATGAATACGAAGGATTGAACCTTGAAATAGACTCCGAATACAGATACAGCAGTGGATGAGAAGCTGATAAGAATAGAGTTGAGAGCACTTACCATGAAGGTTCCGATAGCATTTGTGATAATGGTCGGACGCCCTACCTTATAGATTTCCTTTACAATTCTCTTCTCAAGTCTTATGCGTCTAAGGCTTATGTGGATATATTTATTCCTTCTTATGAAAAATACAGCAAGAGCTGCTCCGACAAATTGTCCTATTACTGTAGCTATAGCTGCGCCTTGGACACCAAGCTTGAATGTGAAGATGAATATTGGGTCAAGTATTATGTTTGTAATAGCTCCTGACATTTGGATGATCATTGGATGGAAGGAGTCTCCTGTTGCCTGCATTATTCTCTCTATGGTTATGTCAATGAAGAGTCCGAATGAGAATAGCGTAACTATGATTGCATAGCCAGAAGATAGCCCGAGAAGGGATTCATCCTGTGTATATATTGATAGGAACCTCTTTGAGAGGAATAGGCCGCCAAGTGCAAATACAAGCCATGTGATTATCGCAAGCATAAGGCCTACCTCAGCTGTATCCTCAGCTGTCTTCTGATCCTTCTCACCTAGCTTTCTTGCAAGGTATGAATTTACACCAACACCTGTTCCTATTGAGAATGCAATTAGAAGATTCTGAATGGGGAAGGCAAGAGAGACTGCAGTCAGAGCCTCTTCTGATACCATTGCTACGAATATTGAGTCGACTATGTTGTATAGGGCTTGTATAAGCATTGAAGCCATTAGAGGAAGAGATAGCTTCATTATAAGCTTTCCTATTGGCTCATATCCCATGATGTTTGTTTCTTTGATTTCACTCATAACGAATAGATTATGTATATATTACTTGATACATTCAATTGCATATTTAATTTTTGTTTCTCTCTATTGCTGTCACTCAATATATTTAATACACTCATTTTAATTTTGGGAGATTAAGATGGTAGTCTGTAAATTTGGTGGATCTAGCGTTGCTGACGCATCTCAGATAAAGAAAGTCAAAGCTATATTGGAAAGTGATTCAAAGAGAGCTGTTGCTGTAGTATCAGCACCTGGAAAGAGAAATAAGGAAGATGAGAAGATTACTGATCTTCTTTATCAATGCAATGGGCTTGTTCAAAAGGGACAGAGCTGTAAGCCTGTATTTGCAAAAATCCAGAAGAGATTCTTAGATATTGCTACAGAGCTCAATATAGAGACAGGAGCGCTTGAAGAGGTTCTTGACGAGGTCAGACGCAATATAGACGCAGGTCGTGGTGCTGACTATGCTGCAAGCAGAGGTGAGTATCTTTCTGCAAGGCTTATAAGTCAGGCTATGGGCTGGGCGTTTTTAGACTCAGAAAGCGTTATAGTCATCAACAATGATTCAACAGTCAATCCTTCAAGCTATGATAATCTCAAGGCTGCAGTAAAGAGCGGCAAGCGCTACATTATCCCTGGCTTCTATGGAAAGAGTGAGAATGGCGAGATTAAGACCTTCACTCGAGGTGGCTC
>CAVHSB010000028.1:0-17905 GCA_963638635.1 Flexilinea sp. | reverse complement strand
GGAGATGAGAGCTTCTATTACGAAATCAAGATAGATGAGTCAGAGATAAAGACAAACAAGACCACAAGCAAGGTCGCAGATGTTGCATTAAAGATCAGTGAGTATGATATTGAAATCGAGGGGCTGAAGCTTACTCTCTATGTGCGCATGAATAGCGATAAGCCATACAGTGCAACGCTTACAAGGTCGTTTGACATAACCGCAACTCTATTTGATTACGGAAGTGGCCAGCTTGAGGTATCTGCACTTTTCAAGATCAACGGAAGCGAGTATCCAATGCTATACGCAACCTATGAGAAGTCTGTAACTCATGGATCAGAGCCAGATGCTCATATGTACTTCTCATACAAGGGATATACTGGAGATATCCATATAGATAACTACTAAAGAAACAGGCAGACGAGTATGGATTATCATACTTCCATGTAAAAGCTTTTTCCTTAGCCCTGATTCATCAGGCAGAGATAGGAATGCATCTATTTTTCCTGTTCATTAGCAAGGTCTGATACAACAAGAACAGCCACTAATGTGACAGAATTGATTACTTGATAAAAGCAATTATTTTTATTGTTTCAATAGACTACACACCAATAGCCTATTGTCTTCTCATTTCAAACAATCTACTTGATGTAAAGAAGCTATCTCAATTTATGTAGAGATGAGAAAGCCTTCATATGTACTATAGCTATCAATGATAAATATTTATGCCCCAGGTTCGATTCCTCGGGTATCATTTTTCACACTGAAGTTGAGCTTGATGTAAATTTTAGAAAAAGTGCTACTCAAGTTTTATCGACTTTTGTAACACTTATACTCTACTTCCTATTTCAGATATTCCTTAAGTACGTTTACTGCCTCAATATCTGCAGGGAGCCATTCAACGCTATCAAGCTCTGACTTGTCAAGCCACCTTGCAGCCTCATGCTCTAACAAGCTCAATTTGCCTTCAACTAGCTCTGCTATATAGACTTTCATAGATAAATGAAACTTAGGATAGTCATACTCAACAGCTGTAAGCTGCTCTTTGACTTCAATGACAGAATCAAGCTCTTCCTTTATCTCTCGCTTAAGCGCAGCCTCTGCGCTCTCACCATCCTCTATCTTTCCGCCGGGAAACTCCCAGCCATCCTTGAAATCTCCATAGCCTCTTTGCGTGGCAAAGATCCTTCCATTCTTATCTATTATTACAGCAGCAACTACCTTTACGATTTTCAAAGCACAACCTCTGTAATATTATCTGAGAGTGCCTTATATGCTGCCTTGAGACTATCAGCCTTCTCCTTTACTCTCTCATCTACACTCTCAAGCCACTTTATATCCTTCTCAACACAAAGGTTACCAGCAGTTCCAGTGCTTGTTCTCTTCTTAAGTGAAGATACTGGATCCTCTCCTACTACCTTATCAAGATTAAGACCAACATCCTTGTAGCTATCTCTGAAGTTGCCTCCAGCTAAAACTCTCTCCATTACTCTATCTGTTGCATAAAGCTCTGGTGTGCATGCCTTGATGAGGTTATCCTTATGAACTTCAAGCTTATCAATCATTTCCTTCATTATCAGAAGCAGCTCTTCAGCTGTTCTGAAGCCTTCAATCAAAGGCTCCTTAGTATCCTGGAAATCCCTGTTATAGCCAGATGGCAGACTCTTTATAATCTCCTTGACTCTATCAGAGCAGGACATTATGAGTGCACATCTAGATCTTGCAAGCTCCAAGCCATCTGGATTCTTCTTCTGTGGCATTATCGAAGATCCTGTACATAGCTCACGGGGAAGAGAAAAGTAACCAAACTCAGGAAGCGTAAACAGCATAAGATCCTGAGCAAGCTTAGATACAGTAAGAGCCAGATAGGCTGCATGATCCAAGAAGAATGCCTCGAACTTACCTCTGGAGTTATTCGCATAAAGAACATTGTTCTGAACCTTTGAAAACCCCATCAAGGACGCTGTGTACTCTCTATCAAGCGGAAGAGTAACACCATATGACGCAGCAGATCCAAGCGGGCTTTGGTCAAGAACTCTATATAGATCCAAGAGCATCTCACTCTCTTCTATGATCTCTTCTGCAAAAGAAAGCGCCCATAGTGCTACAGAGCTAGGCATAGCAATTTGCATATGAGTTCTGCCTGGCATAGGAGTATCTACATTTTCCGAAGCAAGCTCTATTAAGGAATGTGCAAAAGAAGATGAGGCTGATGCAAGCTTCAAAGCAGCCTCACGCATATAAATTCTCAGTGCTGTCTGAACCTGGTCATTTCTGCTTCTTCCTGTATGGATCTTCTTTCCTGCATCTCCATATTTCTTTGTAAGATAGCCCTCTATTGCTGTATGGCAATCCTCATCTGATAGAGATATAGGAAAGTTATTGCTCTCTCTTAAAAGAGCGATCTCTTCAAGTCCCTTTCTGAGCTTTTCACCCTCTTCTTCTGTAAGTATTCCAATCCTTACAAGGCCTTTGGCCTGTGCCATAGATCCAATTACATCTGAGAGCACTAGCTCCTCATCATATATATAGTCATTTCTAACAGTAAAATGCTCCATCATGGAGTCTAATGTATAGTTCTTCTGCCAGAGTTTAGTTCCCATTTAATCACCTCAGAAGAAGAATAACCAAAAGAGAGACAAAATGAAAGGGATACGAGCTATTGCTTATCTTATCGACATGGTACAATCAAGATATAAAGGGACAATTCTCATGAAGTCGTTAAACAAGTTCTTAGCCGTTGAAGATGCCAATGCTGGTCTTCTCTATAGAGCCTATTATGCTTTCTTCTTTTCTGGAATGATGGCTAATGTCATAGGATCTATTCTGCCAAATATTGTTGAAACATATGGGCTAACTCTAGCTTTTCAGGGAACTCTTGTATCTATAAACCAAATAGGAAATCTGATAGCAGTCCTGCTCTCAGGCTTCCTTCCATATGCAATAGGAAGGAAGAAGAGCACATTAATTCTAGGCTCAGGCATAGTACTTGGATTTCTTATAATGTCACTTACAGGAAATCCATTGGCTTTAGTAGCTGCATTTATAGCACTAGGAGTCGGACGAGGTACAATGAGCAATATTACAAACGTAATTGTAGGGCAATACGCTGGAAATAAAGCAGCAGGCCTCAATTTGCTTCATTCTGCATTCGCAGTCGGTGCCTTCATCTCACCATTCTTGATTGTCTTATTCGGCAAGAGGCTTTGGAAGGCGCCAGCTATAATAATCGCAATAGGCATGGCAAGCGCACTTACTCTCTTCTACTTCTCAAATCTTGAAAATAAAAAGACTCAAAGAGATAAGAATGAGATACCTAGAGCAGCATCCTTCTGGCTCAATACCTTCATCCTCTTCTTCTATCTATGCGCAGAGGCAACCTTCATGGGTTGGTTTGTCACATACTTCATCAAAAATGGAATATTCCCGACATCCATTGCCAATGCAATGTCATCTCTTCTATGGATTATGATTCTAATAAGCCGCATGCTATCTGCAACGCTATCGGGAAAGATGATGAAGGAGAAGCTTATCATGACCCTTGGCTCCTCTATGCTTATTTTCACAGCATTGATGGTATTCTCATCAAATAGAATAGTCGTAGCTTTATCCGTACTGGCGATAGGTCTCTCAATGGGCGGAATATACCCAACAGTGCTATCAACAATGGAAGCAAGATTCACTAAGTCTACAATAGCAACTGGAACATGCATCTCAGTCGCAACAATCGGTGCAGTAATAATGCCAAGCATCATTGGCTATGTTGCAGATACTCTCAACATAGCAATTGCAATGAAAACCATTCTCATACCTTTAACGTTGATGGTCATTCTAGAGCTTATAAAGCTTCTGGTAGCGATGAGAAATGCAAAATAGCAAATAGCCTCTGCAAAATTTGTAGAGGCTTTATTTATTTACACTTAAAGCAATTATATTCACTAAAAATCCGATATACACAAAAAGGCCTTAGCAGAAAATGAAGTTTTTAACGATATATAAGTATGAGACGTGCATTTATATCGCTAATAATTGTTCTATTACTATCTTCCTGCAAGGCCCCTGTTACAATCCTTGATACCCTTAAAGACAAGGACAGGACAGTTGCAAAGATCATCAGCTATGAGCTTGTGGATAATAGATATGTACATATAAAATTTGACAGCAGGGTTGAGCTCGTTGAATTCATTGTCGACAAAATCAAATACGATAGATTCGCAAATGGTGATGATATAACGATAGCACTACCATATGACCTAAGCTTCGGAGAAGAGGCTGTAGTATCACTAACGGTAAAGAAAGAGAGCGGCAACAAAACAAGAGCCTCATTGCTGCTTCAGGGCTATAATGATCAGCTTCCTATGATGGTCATAAATGAGGTATCGACAAATGGAACCTCTTCAAGCCCCGACAGAGTCGAACTGTATATTCTCTCAAGCGGGAATGTAGCTGGAGCTGTTCTTGAGAGCGAGAAAGACAGTGCAGATGTAACACTATCCGCTCTAGAGGTCTCACAGGGCGATATCCTAGTCATCTACTGGAATAAGACAAAGAAAGAAGCAGATACAGAGAGAGCAACAGGCTTTACTTACTACATTGATGGCAAAGCAGAAAAAACTCTCAGCTCTAAAAACGGTGCTTTAATGCTCAGAGAATCAAGAAGAGGAGGCATCATAGATGCAATCATCTATAGCGATGGAGAAGGAAGTCTAACTGAGGGTGCTAAGGCAGCATCAGATTTCATCATAAAAGAAGGCCATTGGACTGGAGACGCTATAAGCTCTGAATATATAACCTCATCCAGAGTTCTTGCACGGCGGCCAGGAGCACTTGATACAGACACAGCCGATGATTGGTTTACGACAATGCCAAGATGCTCAACATTCGGAGAAGAAAACATATTTGCTGAATATATACCAAACTAATAAGAAAGGAGGTTGGAATGATCAACCATCTCAACAATGTACTTTTAGAGGGAGTACTCGTAACAAAGCCGGAAGTCGTAGCAAGAAGCAAGGAAGAGGATCAGAGTAAATATGTTCTTGCAAAGACGAGATTAGCAACTGATCGCTACTATGTTGATAGAAATGGAGGTAAACAGGTAGAAAGTCTCTACATAGATATCCAGATGTGGGGAAATCTTGCAGAAAGAGCTGTGAAGTGCATGGATAAGGGAATGACATGCAGAGTTGTAGGCAGACTTAAGATGTGCTCCTGGGAGGGAGAAAACGGAGAGAAGAGGAGAACCTATGAGATAGTTGCAAGCCATGTCGAATTCAAATATACAAAGAAGCTCAATGGAAAGAAGACTGAAGAGAAGGTAGTTCTTGATGATAATGAACACGAAGGAGATAAGGTCTCAGAAAAAGAAGTTGTATATGTAATATGAAATAGAGGCTTTCTCTTTGAGAGAGAGCCTTTTTTATGATTGGAAACGTATCATTTTATCTATATAATGGCTCTAGGAGTTTTATATGAACCTAACAGTATTATCTGTCGGCGGATCTATTATTGCGCCAGACAAAGTAGATTATGAATTTCTAAAAAAGTTCTATGATGCGATCAGCACATATCTCGAAGAGAATAAGGATAAAAAGCTTATATTCGTAACAGGCGGCGGAGCTCCTGCAAGAATATACCAGGAGGCCTATAGAATGTGTCAGGAGGATGCAGATAAGGAGCTTCAGGATTGGCTTGGAATCAAGGCCACACACTTAAATGGAACACTCTTAAGAGCTATTTTCTCAAAGTATACTGAGGATGAGCTTGTAACTAATCCAACAGAGGATATTCCATTTAAGGGCAGAGTGCTAGTTGCAGCAGGATGGAAGCCAGGCTTCTCAACAGATACTGATGCGGTATACCTTGCAAAGAAGTTCGGAGGCAAGCTTGTCATAAACCTCTCAAATATCGCAAAGGTATACACAGATGATCCACGAAAGAACAAGTATGCAAAGCCAATTGATAGCATCTCATGGCATGACTTCAGATCAATGGTCGGAGATGAGTGGGTTCCTGGAAAGAATACTCCATTTGATCCAATCGCTTCTAAGCTTGCAGAAGAGAATGGGATGAAGGTAATCTGTGCAGATGGCAGAAATATTGAGAACCTTCTTAGAATACTAAACGGCAAGGAATTCTTTGGAACTACTATAGGCTAGCAGCACCTCCCCTCTTTCTTTTGAGCTCTAAAAAATATGGATTGGGATCTGCAAAGGAAGGAGGGAATGGTACATCTTCTCTGAAATCTGGTATCCACAGAATCTCATTGTCCGATCTTTCCTGCATGAAGCCATCGTCTATTTCAAGCTCTTCAAGGAGCTCTACCAATTCATCGTATTCACTATCAGAAATTGGAAGAAATCCAGGATTCTCCTTTGGTGGAACAAATTGAGTCATCAAAGAGAGCACAAAGCAATCCTTGTATTCCTTTGCAAAGAGTCTTAGAAAATCCTTTGTTGCATTTATCGTACCTGGAAATATCAGGTGTCTTAATATTGTTCCTTTGAGATTATCTAAATCTGTTACGGGATGTCTTTCCTTTATAAAATCCATTACAGGCTTAATAGCGTTCGCATACTCTGCTCTTCCTGCAAATATAGAGCAGACCTTTCTTTTTATTGATTTGCAATCAAGAAGATATAGATCAACGTACTTATCTATAAGCTCTAGTCCCTCAATGCTCTCATAGCCCGAGCTATTCCATACCATTGGAAGCGTAAAGCCCTTTGAAATTGCAATATCCATTGCATCTATTATTGATGGTATGAAGTGCGTCCCTGTTACAAGGTTTAGAGTTGTAGCCTTCATTCTCTGCAGCTCAAGCATAATTTCAGCTAGCTCTTCAATAGATACCTCAATGCCCCAATTCTCACCTCTAGCTCCAGAGATCTGTATATTCTGGCAATAGCTGCAATGAAGAGGACAGCCAGTGAAGAATATCATGCCAGAGCCATGCTCTCCTGTAACAGGAGGCTCCTCGCCTCTATGAAGGCCTGACCACGCAATTTTAACCTTATCGCTTTGGTGGCATACGCCAAAGCTCTTGCTTCTATCTACCCCGCATCTATTAGGGCAAAGCACACACTCTTTATATTCTTTCTTGACCATTATGAGACAATTTACCATATTTATGGGTATGATGAAATGGAGAAGCTTCTCTAAAGAGAAGGAAAAGGAAGTCAGATATATACTGTCGATTGATGGTGGTGGAATAAGGGGAATAATTCCAGCTCATATCATAAAAAAAATATCTGAGGAGCTTATCAAACAAGGAGATAAACGTCCTTTTTACTCTCACTTTGATCTCATTGCTGGAACAAGCACAGGTGCTTTGATTGCGCTTGGCCTTTCAACGCCACAAGAATACTTGAATGATGTTAAGCTAGATGAAGAGCCTCCCTATTCTCTATCATATAGCTACAAGAAGGGACTTTTCAGAAAGGCAATAACACTCAATAGAGGTGTCATAGAAAGAAGCGTCGCACCAGAAGCGCTTGAAGATCTATACAAGGAGCGTGGCCCTGAGATATTCAAAGCAAAATCAGCCTTCAAGTCTTTGCTTGGGCTTGTATTCAGCGAGAAATATGATACATCAGGCTATGAAGGCTTCTTAGCACGCACCTTCAGAGATGCACCACTTGATTCACTATACGTTCCAACAATTGCTGTAAGCTTCAACACAGTCAGCTCATCTCCATATGTCTTCAGATCATATGAAAGCGATGGCTTTCTAGTGCGGGAAGCTGCTAGAGCCTCATCCGCAGCTCCGCTTTACTTCGCTCCTGCTAAGTTCATCAACAGGAATACCAGCGAAGAGATGTGCCTGATTGATGGAGGACTAGGCGCAAACAATCCAGTGCTTCTGGCATATAGAGAGGCAAGAAGGCTATATCCTAATGCAGATGAGTATAGGATACTTTCTCTATCTACATGCTCGCCAAAGTATTCATACAATGCGGCAGACGCCTCAGGCGGTGTTACAGGGTGGGCAAGCCATCTAGTAAGACTGAGCGGACAGTCAGAGCTTGCTATTGCAGATCTTACAATGGAAGCTATTGCTAATGTTGATTACATAAGAGTATGGGATGGAAGCCTTAAGCATAAGATCAAACTAGATGATTTTTCTGATGAAGCTATCGCAATACTGCTTAGCACTGCTGAGAAAGCCTATGAGGATAATAAAGACAAGCTTGCTAAGCTCATAAAGGAGCTTGCAGCTGCTAATACATCTGATGCAATAAAGCTCAATACAAAGGAGCTCTTATTGACGGACTAGAGTGTCAACAAGCTCAATAAGTCTAGCTCTGCCCTCTCTTAGATTGAATGCTACCTTCCCGATATTTGAGCTATCGCCAACCCTATCTGTTATAAGCTTTACAGCATAAAATGGTATTGAGAGATTGTATGCTGTTATTGCGGCTCCATATGCTTCCATATCTGCAGCATCTGCTTTCATAGAGCTATTGGCGGATGCTGCAAAGGTTCCAGATGAAGCCAATACAAGCTCTGATTTCCTATCGCCTGTCCTAAGCTCGCCTATTGTCGCTCTGCTTTTATCGAGAGTAGAGCCAAGTGCTAGATGGAATCTAGTCAGATTCTGATCTGGTGTTATGACAGATGAAAAAGAATAGGCCCTTCCTATTTCAAGCTTATCGGAGATTGCACCGGCACTTCCGATAGATACTATTACATCAGCCTTCGATAGTATTGCTTCCCTCATTGTGATTGATGCAGCTAGTATAGGGCCAACACCTGTTACTGCTTTTATATAATCATCTGAAAAGCCTTTGAGCTCTGCCTTATCTGATGCTGCCAGCAGTACTTTCATAGCGCCATCCTTCTTATTTCTTTGAATACAGGATCCAGCATTATGCCTCGTCGTCGCTCTCTAGCTCTCTTATTTGATTCAGCTATCGCGAAGGATGCTATCTCGGTTGCAATCTTAACAGATGAAAAGAAGTTGTACTCCCTCATTGTAAGGCCAAGAAGAAGGGATGCAAAGAGATCACCAGAGCCCGGGTAGGATACACCTATCTCTTCAAATGAGAATAGCCTTATATCATCTTTGCTATAAGCTACATTACACATTCCCATAGCGATAGGAACACTTGTAATGACGCCTTTATCCGGGCCTATTGTCTTCAGCTTTGCAACAAGCTTCTCAACATCTTTATTTGTAAGCCTATCTTTTGAGCTCTCAGAATCTGTAAGGAGAAGTGCCTCAGTATAATTCGGAGTAATAAGGGATGCGATTCTCACTAAGCTCCTCATAGCTTTTACAGAGCTTTCATTCATTGTCTGGTAAAGCTTTCCACCATCTCCTAGCACAGGATCTACTAAGGTAAACGTACCATAGTGCTTAATGATCTCTTCGACTATCTTTATTTGTGTGCTAGAGCCTAAAAAGCCAGAATAAAGCGAATCAAACTTAAGCCCTATTTTTTTATGATTCTCAAATATGAACCTCATGGTATCAGAGAGATCAAGCATATATAGATCATCAAAGCCATCAGATTGAGTAGATAGAATTGCCGTAGGAAGTGCAGAGCACTCTGAGCCCAAAGCCTCCAAAACAGGCATTATGACATTGAGTGATGACTTACCGTAGCTAGATAGGTCATGCATAGCTAAGATATCACTCATCAGAACATTGTCTCCAGATCGGGAACCTCTGGCTTCCAGTCCCCAGCCCATTCAATCATATCTTCATCCTTCTCTATACAATAAGCTTTAAGGAAATCAATAAAGCTATATATACCGCCAACATCCTCTAACAGATTTACTCCATCTGCCTTAAGTGCAATCGGCTTATATGTCTCTACTACTTTACGGTAGTCACTGTCGCTTATCTCGATATCATCTCTTTTTACTATTCTGAAATTCCAATCATCTCCGAAGTCATATTGATAGTTGATTCTATCCGTAATAGGAGAGGTAAGAGTCGGGAATACATAGTCATACTTATAAACGTAGTCAGTAACAAAGCCAATCAATTTTCCTGCTTCTTTTTCTGTTCCCAGGATCGTTCTCAATGGAAGTCGCGTAAGAAGATCGTTGAACTCAAAATCTGGATATGCAGGCATTCTGCCATAAGCATCAAAGGAAGCATCCAGGAATTTCTCGCCATTATTCTTCTTGTAAAAGGATGCAAGCGACTTATATAAAGAATCCAGGCTCTCAAGAAGCTCTCCTTGACCAATGTAGCAATATGGTCCCTGACATTTACGCTTCATCCAATTATAGAACATTGCATCATTACTTAAATCTATGCAGCCTCTATCATTCCAGAATTGATCCTGGTCCTCAGGATCCATCAATCGGAATATAACACCAAGAAGCTTTTTGTACCCTTTTATTGAGCCCTTTGTGAATTCAAGAAATTGGTCATTGTCCAAATAGAATCGCTTAAGATGGTTATTGGTAAAGCCAAATGCATTCTGTATTACGAAATGAAGTGCGGCTAAGGTTATATCTCCTGGAACCAGGATATCTCTTGAGATATGCCTTCCGTCACTTGATTTGCCGTATTTCTTCAATATGGCATCGCCATTTTCATATGGTCTAAAATCAATAGAAATATTAATAACAAATGGTCGCTGATCAGAAAAAATCCTCATATATCACCTCATTGAAAGTCCTGCTATAGCAGCACCTATAACAGGAGAAGAATCGACTTTGATTATCTCATAAAAGCGCTCATGCTCTTTTCTTAGATAAAGATCAAGATATAGCTTAGTATAGAACTCTAGCTTCTCTGTCTTATAGAATGTAGTGCCATCTGCATTGATCACTACTGGATACCTAGGCTCTTTACCTGCTCCACATTTCAATACAGCTGCTGTAAGACTTATAGCTGTAAGCTTTGCAGCACGCTCTATTAAAGATGAAAGAAGAATATATAGAGATGTCGCATCATCTTCATTTCCCTCTACACACGCTACCAGCTCATAGTCAATGTTATGAGGCATCTCAAGATAGTTAGACATCCTTGTGGTATTTAGCTTTTTTATCGCTTTATACCGTGAAGCGAATTCAGGAGAGAATACTCCTTCTTCTATTGCTCTATCTATAACAAACGCAGAGAATGGTCCTAGATACGCACCTGAGATCTTCTTCTCAAGAAGATACTTATCGCTTTCATTAGTTGTTGCAAGAAAGGCTTCATCTAAATCTCCGCCAATCAATGCAAATGAACCTGATTCAACATTGATTATCTGGGATCCGACCTCAAGCTCAGGAATCTTTCTTATATTAACATTGTTCTCGATATATGCAGTATTTGTTCCTGTTCCAAGAATAAAGCCTATATAGCTTGAAGCATTAACGGGCTTCATTGCTTTAGCAGCTAATAGCGTTGCAACGGTATCATTTATGATAGCAATCTTCTTATTAGAGACATTGTAGCCTCTTCTTTCCAGCTCTGTAAGAAGCTCTCTCCCAATTCTTGTGCCTATTACCTCTGGTGCCTTTATTTCCTTTGAGAACATCAAAGGAATTCCATCATGATCTTCAGTTATTGCTGCAGGATATGAGAAGCAGAAGCCAATCTTATCTGCCTTATCTATGAACCTCTCTATATTATCTGCAAGAATGCTATAGAACTCTGATGCAGTAACTTCCTTATCAAGCCCAGGCATCCTTGTCTTCTGGAATTCAGATATAACGGGCTTCATATCATCATCAAACTCAACAAGGCATGTTCTGAAATTAGTGCCACCAGCATCCATGACTATAACGTGCTCTCCGCTTTTTATATCAAACTCAGTATTGATATATGTAGGAATCATCGGCTGCTTGCCGCTTCCATCTAGCCCTGCTTCCATCTCACTCAGAAAAAAAGCAAGAATGCTCTTTTCATCTGTAGAAGAAGGAGAAAGCTTATGCTTATCTATGAATGATGCAACTTTATTCATATATGCTCCTAGAAAGATATTTTTGAAACAACAGCAGGAACAAAAACGTCATAGCCTCCGATTCTAAGCTGAGAAAAGCTAATCTCAACCTCGCCATTTTCATTTCCTTTTGCTTCAGTCTCCCCACTTAAAGCTATCTTTCCATCTAGCATTGTACCATAAAGCACCACATCAAAAGTAGCACTAATATCTATAGCTGAGAGATTTGATGAAAGAATATCAAGAAGTGATATGTCGCCATTCTTTGTTATATAAACAGTGCCATCAGCTATATATGCCCCCTCTTTAGCATTAAGCTCATCAATCTCCCTTATAGCATTACCAGCAAACGGCCGAGATAAAGATAAAGGCATAAAGCTCTTTCGCGATAGAGGTTCTTTGAATGAATAGAGATCAGCAGCTTTTAATACGATAGAATCCGGAATAAAGCTATCGCCCCTTGATATAGCTACGCCCGGAAGATCCACTTGGGATAGCGCTGCATAGGATGCACCAACAGCTGTAGCATAGGTTTTAACTATTTGCACAAGCTCTTCTGCGTTTATTGGCTCTGATGCAAATAGAGAGAAAGAGATGAGAAGAATAGTCAGAAAAGCACATATTTTTCGCATGGGATTATTATATCAAAAAACAGCAGGCCGAAACCTGCTGTTTTAAGACTTCTTTCAGACTTCTATCAATAAGCTGCGTTAAGCCAAGTGATTCCGTCAATCTTACCAACGAAATATGGAGCTGACTGTGTCTCTGATTCATGGAATGCACCATCATGTACTGCATTACCCTGTACAGCTGCAAATGAATCATAAAGCTCTGCGTTAGTTGCTGTCTTTCCATCAACTGTGAACTTAGATAGATCAAATACCTGAAGAGATCCGTCAGCAAGAGCCTTCTCTGCCTTTTCCATAGCTTCCTTTGTTCCAGGAGCTGCAATAGCTGTATTGAGCTCTGTTACTACGACTTCCCCATTTGCCATTGTTCCAACATAGTCATGAGGATTGCCCTTTCCATCAATTTCGTTCTTGATGAAATCGTGGAAGTACTTTGTCCAGTCGATTCTGCAAGAAAGCAGAGAAGCATTAGGAGCTACCTTAGTCATGTCATTATTGTAGCCTGTATGGAATACGCCATTTCTCTGAGCTGTTGTAGCTGGAGTTGTATTATCTGAATGCTGGCTGATCATTACAGCGCCTCTATCAATAAGGGACTGAGCGGCTTCAGCCTCAAGAGTAGGATCTGACCATGAGCCTACGAATGAAACGATCATTGTAGCTGTAGGACATGCGCTTCTTGCACCAAGATAGTAAGCTGACATACCAGAGATTACTTCTGCGAATGAGAATGCACCAACATAACCGATTACAGCCTGATCAGCCTTGATCTTTCCGCTATTTACGAGTTCCTGAAGCTTCATACCAGCAGCAACACCAGCAATGTATCTGCCCTCATATATTCTTGCAAATGCATTATAAGTATTGTCTCTGCCATCAATCTGAGAGTTACAGTTTGTGAGGCTGACGAACTTTACATTAGGAAACTCATCAGCAGCCTGCTGCATATATTGCTCAAAGCCATATGAGTTATCGAAAACAACTGAACAACCTTCAGCTGCTAGTGCAAGGTTAGCATCTACACAACCAGCATCCTCTGCAATGTTTCTCTTGACTGAAAGTGAAACATCATAGCCTTCAGCCTTAAGCTGGCTGATTGCTGCGTTCATTCCGTTCATGAAATTGTAGGTATAACCCTGATCATTTTCATCGCCGATTACTACAAAGCCAATCTTTGTAGTCGTGTTAGCTGTAGCTGCTGGAGCTGCTTCTTTTCCGCCCTGAGCAAATACAGAGAAACACATGAGAAGAACAAGAGCGAGTGCCAATGTTTTTTTCATTTTTTCCTCCAAATTGATAGTCCTATGACTATATTGATCTAAATAGATGAAAGCAAGCTTTCAACTTTGACTGTTATCGATCTTCTCTGAAGTAGTTTACTCCAAGAGAAGCTGGTGGCTGCTTATCGCGTGCCCGCCTCATTGATGTAATGACAAGTACTACGACAGTTACTATATATGGCAATATCTTATAGATTTCTGTAGGAATGCCAGGAACAATGACTCTCATATACATAATCTTAAGTGCGCCGAACAGTACAGCACCCCAGATTACGTTGAGAGGTCTCCATAGGCAGAAGATTACAAGAGCAACAGCAAGCCAGCCTATACCTGCAAGAGAATGCTCTGACCATGTACATCCACCTGTTGTCATTACATATACCATTCCGCCTACAGCTGATATACCACCTCCGACTACTGTAGCTACATAGCGATATAGAGTCATGTTGATACCAGCCGCATCAGCAGTAACAGGAGATTCTCCTACTGCTCTCAGATAAAGACCTGTCTTAGTCTTTTCCAAGAAGAAATGCATGACGAAGGCGAGAATTATTGCAAGATAGAAAAAGAATGTCTGCTTGAATAGAATAGGACCTATAACAGGAATATTTTTAAGGAATTCCGGCATTATCTCATAGCTGAATGCATGCTTTAGAGGGTTTGATAGAGTTACAAAACCACCTACCTTATGGCGCATGAACTCACCAACAAACTTAGCAACACCTGTTCCCAGAATAGTAAGAGCAAGACCTGTTACATTCTGATTTGCTCTAAGAGTGATTGTCAGAAAACTAAATAGAAGCGATGCAACAGCACCGGATAGGAATGCAGAAAGAATCGCAACCAATATAGCTACAAAGATATTTGAGTTTCCAGCTCCTGCCAAAGCCTCATATGTATAGGCACCTGAAAGACCAAATGCTCCACCCATGAACATGATTCCTTCTACACCAAGATTAAGAGAGCCGCTCTTCTCTGTTAGAATCTCTCCTAAGGTACCAAACATCAATACTGTGCCAAAGGTTCCAGCAGCAGCAATCAAAGCAATTAAAGTCGTCATCATTATTTGCCTCCCTTATCGCTTTTCTTTCTTATTATCATCTGGTAATTGATGAAGAATTCACATCCAAGCATACACATGAGAAGAATACCTGATACAATCTCGCTTATAGCAGCTGGTACGCCCATCGTCTGCTGTAAGTAGCTAGAGCCAAGTGTAAGAATAGCAAGTATGAATGAGATGATTATCATGGCAAATGCATTCAATTGCGCAAGCCAAGCAACAGTAATAGCCGTAAATCCGACACCATCAGCAACATTGCTTGTGATAGTCTTATTCTGGCCCGCAACTAGGATATAGCCTACTATGCCGCAAATAGCTCCGGAAATGATCATTGTTCTTACCATTACCCAGCCAACGTTCATTCCAGCATAGCGTGCTGTGTTTACACTGTCTCCGATAACAGCAACCTCATAGCCCTGCTTTGTGCTATTCATATATATATGTACAAGTACTACGAGAATCAGAACTATAATCCAGCCAATATCGATTCTGAATAGAGTTGGAAGATATGCATTTTTATCAAAAAGAGGTATCTGCTGTGTTCCCTTTCTACCTTCCCACGGCCCCCCCTGAAGCCAGGCAACAATACCTATAGCTATATAGTTCATCATAAGAGTGAACAATGTCTCATTCGTGTTGTATTTAGCTTTAAAGTAGCCAGGTATCATTGCCCAAATAGCGCCTCCAACCATTGCTGCAAGAAGCATTACAACAAGAAGAGGAAAATGAGGCCATGATTTTGCGAAGTGTATCGCAAAGAAGGATGCGAATATAGCACCTGCTGTAATCTGACCTTCAGCTCCGATATTCCAGAACTTCATCTTAAAGCATGGAGCTATAGCAAGCGCACAGCCAAGAAGAGGAACAGCCTCCTTGATTGTCTGTCTCAAATAGAAGTTTGTTCCAAGAGATCCCTTTATGATTGTAATATACGCACTAAATGGATTATTGCCTGTAATAAGGATAGGTATGCATCCAAGAATAAGAGCAAATAGTATTGATCCAAGTCTAATACCCCAAACTGCCAGAGGATCCATCTGATCTCGTTTTGAAAGCCTTATCAAAGGAGCTTTCCTGACTTCTTCACTCATTCTTTCCACCTCCAGCGCTTGTCATCAATAGACCGATCTCTTCTTTGCTTGTTGTCCTTGCATCTACTATGCCGCTTACTTTGCCGCCACAGAGAACTAGAATCCTATCGCAAAGCTCTAATAGAACATCAAGCTCTTCACCAACATACATAACAGCTACACCTTTCATCTTCTGTTCGGTTAATAGATTGTAGATTGTGTATGATGTATTTATATCGAGTCCACGAACTGCATATGCAGTTAAAAGCACATTAGGCTCCCCTGCAATCTCTCTTCCAACAAGAACCTTCTGGATATTTCCACCGCTCATTCGTCTTACAGGAAAAGCAGTGGATGGAGTTACGACCTCAAGGTCTTCCCATATTCTCTTAGCAAGCCCCTCAGGAGCCTTTCTATTAACAAAAGGTGTTTTGCCCTTCTTCCAGGATCTAAGCATCATATTATTTGTCATGCCCATTGATCCAACAAGCCCCATACCGAGTCTATCCTCAGGAACAAAGGCCATTCCAACACCGACTTCCCTGATTTTCTTTGGAGTAAGACCAACTAGCTCCTTATCTTTATTTCCATTCTCTGGATCTATATAGCGAATTGAGCCGCTCTTTATTGGATAAAGACCTGTTAAGCACTCTAGAAGCTCCTTCTGTCCTGAGCCTGCAATGCCAGCAACACCTAAAATCTCTCCACCATATGCAGTGAATGAAACATTATCGAGCTTCGTAATGCCTTCATCATCCACACAAGTCAGACCTTCAACTACAAATCTCTCCTTTGGATTTTCATATTTGGGTCTATCAATATTAAGAGTAACAGAGTGACCTACCATCATATCTGTAAGTCGCTGTGGATTAGTCTCAGAGGTATTAACAGTTCCTATGTATTTTCCTTTTCTGAGAACAGCAACCTTATCTGAGATATCCATTACCTCAGCAAGCTTATGTGTGATTATGATAATAGCCTTGCCATCTGCCTTCATATTGCGAAGGATAACAAAGAGCTTATCGGTCTCCTGAGGTGTCAAAACAGCAGTAGGCTCATCAAGAATAAGAATATCTGCACCTCTGTAGAGAACCTTTACAATCTCTACAGTCTGCTTCTGAGATACAGACATATCATAGACTTTGATAGATGGATTGATGTCAAAGCCATAACGATCACAGATTTCTTTTACTTTGATATCTGTAGTCTTGATATCCATCTTCTCATTTTCAAGGCCTAGGATAATATTCTGAGCAGCTGTAAAAACATCAACAAGATGATAGTGCTGATGCACCATTCCTATACCATATCTGAAAGCATCCTTAGGGCTTCTGATGGTCACTGGATTTCCATCTACATATATCTGACCTTCATCAGGCTGATATATTCCGCTTAGCATATTCATAAGCGTTGTCTTTCCGCTTCCATTCTCACCAAGAAGCGAAAGAATCTCGCCACGTTTGATTTCAAGGTTGATACCGTCATTAGCAACTACTTTGCCAAAGCGCTTGGTAATACCATTTAATTCTATTGCGCTACTATTCTGCACTGGTCCCCCCGAAGGAAATATGTCACTAACGTAACACAGTCATACTTTATGATACCATCCGTTTTTCATAAGATGCAACAAAAAACAACAAAAGACAACAATCCCAGAAGCATAGAAAACTGCATGCAACACATTTACCATTATATTCCTATTCGTATAATGCTTTGTTGCAGTAATCAGTACAAACTGAAACATTGCATGTAAAACGCAACACAAAAAGAAGCTTTTGTTGTATTTGAGACACTTCTACGACTATGCATTAATTCATACTTATAGAAAATGGACAAATACCAAAAGCTTAAAATATGCCGTAACAATCATTCTTAAATTTTCATTTCTATATTGAAGACAAGAGCTTAGCATAAGCGTCTCTCCTGTTATGCCAGCCAAGTCCTGCACTGTCTTCTCTTTTCCTTGATATCCTTCAGAGAGATGAGCTAGGCT
>CAVHSB010000027.1:0-17997 GCA_963638635.1 Flexilinea sp. | reverse complement strand
TCTTTTTACAATAGAAGAAGATAAAAATCTTTCATCCATCTTCTTTTTTACATTCTCAGGAACCATACCTGTGATATCTACACCAAAGGAAGCGAATTCCTTTATCTGGGAAGAATGAAGCAGAAAGTATTTCTGGTCTGTTGGTATGAAAAGAGTATCTACATCAGGATTCAGATTCATGTTATTCTGAGCCAGCTCAAATTCATAGTTGAAGTCTGCCTGAGCTCTTACGCCTCTTACCATAACATCGATATTATTCTCTTTTGCGAAAAAAGCCATGAGTCCGCTGTATGATACAACCTTGACATTCTTGATATGCTTCAAGCATTCCTTGAGCATCTCTACTCTCTCATATTCAGAAAAAAGATAGCTTTTTTTGATGTTATTAGCTACTACTACGTATAGCTCATCAAATAGCCTTGCAGTTCTCTCTATGATATTCACATGTCCCATTGTAGGTGGATCAAAGGATCCAGGAAGCATAGCTCTTCTCATTGCTTTAGTGCCTCAACATATTCTTTCATCTTGTGGTTGCTTTCGCTGTTCTCAAATGCGATCTTCTTGATGATTGTATATTTGCCGTCCGCACCCTTCTCGCATATACCGAAATTTCCAGAGCCAATATAGGAAATAGATTGATTCTCCTTCAGAGTCTCCTCGCACTTGACTCTCTCTAAGGCACAATCAAAATGCACATAGCCAGTTGCTACAGAGAATGCTTCTGCAATAGAGGATATAGGCTCTCCGCATATTGCGCATTTAACGCCTTCAGGCTCTATTAGCCTCTTAGGCTCCTCTACAGGTAAATCTGAATGATATTGCTTCTTCTTTGGAACACCAGCTACCTGGTTTAATGTCGTGAAGCCTGTAACAGCTTGCTTTTTAGCTTTTCTCTTAGAACTTTGATTGCTATTCTGCTTCCTGTTCTTATGATCCTGAACATTTTTATTGTTCTTGTTGTTGTTTTTAGCCATAGCATGATTTTAGCCAATATCAAGGCAAAAATAAAGGGCTGCATTTTTGCAACCCTTCCATACAAACTAAGCGTTCTTCTTAACGATGAGCTCTTTAACCTTAGCTGCCTTGCCGACTCTATCTCTGAGATAGTAGAGCTTAGCTCTTCTGACATGGCCTCTTCTAATGACCTCAACCTTCTCGATTCTTGGAGAATGCATTGGGAAGATTCTCTCAACGCCAACACCATAAGAAATCTTTCTAACTGTGAAAGTCTTTCTTACGCCAGTGTTATTCTTAGCAATAACGATGCCCTCGAATACCTGTACTCTTTCTGTTGTTCCTTCAACAATCTTAAAGAAAACCTTGATTGTATCACCAACACTGAAGTTCTCAGCGTTTTCCTTGATCTGCTTTGCTTCAATAGCTCTGATAATATCCATTACGAAAATACCTCTTTCTTAATCAATAAACTAATAAGTTGTTTTCGCTCTTTAATGCTGAGAGGGGCATGAGAGAGCAGATCCGGCCGGTTGAGCAGTGTTTTTTCCAGCCGCTTGTCATAGCGATAGCGAGCAATGTTATCGTGATGACCTGATAATAATACACTAGGCACCTCATCATTGCAATACCTTTCAGGCCTTGTATATTGAGGATATTCAAGAAGATTATCTGTAAAGCTCTCTTCTTCAAGACTCTCATCTGTTATTACTCCATCAATAAGCCTATAAAGCGCATCAATGACTACTATAGTACTGGTCTCGCCACTAGAGAGAACATAATCTCCTATTGATATCTCATCATCTACATATTTATCTATGATTCTCTGATCAATTCCCTCATAGTGTCCACAGATGAATACAAGCTCATCCTCCTTCGCAAGGTCAGCAGCGTATTCTTCTGTAAATATCTTACCTGATGGTGTTGGGAATACTACTCTCTTATCAATAGCATTTATGCTGTCGAGTGCTTTTCCAAGAGGCTCTGGCATTATGACCATACCAGCTCCTCCGCCATATGGGATATCATCGGCTTTAAGATGCACGCCCTTAGCATAATCTCTGAAATTGATTATCTCATATGAGATTATTCCCTTTTCAACAGCTCTCTTCATGATTGAAGATGTGAAAAAAGGATTAACCATCTCTGGAAAGAGAGTTAGGATTGTGATTTTCATATTACGATAAAAGCTCAGTCATAGAGAGCGTTATAGTCCCATCCTCTATGCTCTTCTTCTCGATATAGACAGGAAGATCCGGAATAAGATAGGTCTTATTATCTGCATCCTTGACAACCTCAAGCATCAGCGCCTGTGGTCCCTCAAATACGGATTTAACAGTGCCAAGCTTATTGCCTTCCTTATCTATTATAGCTAGGCCATATAAATCTGCGACGTAGAATTCGCCCTTTTTCAGCTTTGGAGCTTGTGCTCTTGTTATCTTTATTATTCCGCCTGTTAGGTTTTTGGCTTTTTCTGGTGCCTCATAATCCTTAAAGCGCAAGAGCACATGATCTCCATGTGCCCTTACCTCAAGAATTTCAAGGCTCTTCTCTGACCCATCTGAGAATGCAATAATACATTCTTTGAGCTTCTTTATATGTGCATATTCTCCAGAAAGCGAATATACATTCAAGAAGCCCTCAACACCATGGGTCTTTCCTATTTTTGCAGTTGAGAGGAGCTTTGCTTCCATCAGTCAAGAATCTCCAAAACAGCACGCTTGCCGCCCTTTGTAGCTGAAGCTGAAAGAATAGTTCTTATAGCTTTAGCGATACGGCCTTGCTTGCCGATTACCTTACCGATATCCTCATCAGCAACATGGAGCTCAAGTACCTTAGACTTTTCGCCCTCAACAACGTTTACTGTTACCTCTTCAGGCTTATCAACAAGGCTCTTGACCATAAATTCCACTAGTTCCTTCTCCATCCTATCGCTCCTTTAGGCGTTATGCCTGAGTGCGATCAAGAGCAATTCCCTTAGAATTGAGAATATTCTTAACAGATGGTGAAACCTGTACTCCCTTTACAATCCAGCTCTTTACTTTAGCTTCATCTAAAGATACCTGGTTATCCTTCTCTACTGGACGATAAGTTCCAACTTCGTCGATTACCTTTGATTTTGTAGCAACTCTGCTATCCTGAATAACCAAACGGTAATAAGGTCTCTTCTTTGTTCCGAGTCTTTTAAGTCTCATTGTTGTGCTCACGGTTCTTCTCCTTATACTACATGAAAGCTACATGCCTAATTGTTTCATCACTGCAGCTTGTAATTTCTTATTAGTTGCAAGCTTCTTCATCATTAGCTTGCTCTTTTCAAATTTCTTTAGAAGTCTATTTACATCAGATACAGATGTACCGCCGATGATTCTATAGTTGCTTCTTTCGAATTTTGTCATCGATAGTATGATTGCTTTTTCTCTTTTCATCTCATCCTTATCGATGTCATCCTCGCTTATATTGCCCTTTGCACCTGGAATCATCTCTAGAAGCTTCTCTGTAGAGCCCATCTTATCGACCTTATCAAGCTGATCAAGATAATCCTGAAGATCAAAGGTATTCTTTTCAATCTTCTTCTGAAGCTTCTCAGCCTCTCTCTGGTCGAATTGCTCCTGAGCCTTCTCTACAAGAGATACGACATCGCCCATTCCAAGAATTCTGCTTGCAATTCTCTCTGGATAGAATGGATCAAGGTCCTCCATCTTCTCACCAGTTCCGATAAACTTAATAGGCTTTCCAACTACACTTCTGAGCGATAGTGCAGCACCGCCTCTTGTATCTGAATCGAACTTTGTGAGAATAACGCCAGAAATACCGACCTTCTCTTCAAATTCTTTAGCAATATCTACAGCGCTCTGACCTGTCATAGCATCAGCTACGAATAGAGTCTCATCTGGCTTTACAGCCTTTGCAATGTTCTGAATCTCCCTCATTAGATCTTCATCTAAATGCATTCTGCCAGATGTATCGATGATTACTGTATCTATTAAATCATGTCTTGCCTTAGAAACTGCTGCCTCAGCAACCTTTACAGGGTTCTTCTCTCCATCTATTGTGAATACTGGAACTCCGACCTTATCGCCAAGTACCTGAAGCTGGGTAATAGCAGCTGGTCTTACGAGATCTGCAGCAACAAGCATTACATTCCTGCCCTCTTTCTTAAGCTTATATGCGAGCTTATGAGATGCAGTTGTCTTACCTGAGCCCTGGAGACCCATCATCAATATGATAGATGTTGTATCCTTACCCTTTAAATGGAGCTTGTTCTCTTCTTCATCTGAGCCTAGAAGAGCTACCATCTTATCATAGACAATCTTTGTGAATTGCTGACCTGGATTTACGCTTGAAAGTACCTTCTCTCCAAGAGCTTCCTCCATTGTGGAATTAACGAAGCGTCTAACGACACGAAGATTAACATCTGCATCGAGAAGTGCTTCCTTGATTTCCTCAACGGCTTCTCTGATATTCTTTTCGCTTATCTTGCCCTTTCCAGAGAGGCTTTTCATTATATTTGAAAACTTATTACTTATACTATCAAACATCTATTATTCCAAATGTCAAAAAGACAACATTATTCTTATACAAGAAAGCTGTTATCTCGTCAATGCACTCTCGCTATTTCTTGACGCATCCCTCATCATCAAAATCTACTTCCTCTTCTCTGTCGTTCATAATGACAGGCTGTCCCTTAACGCTTCCTATTCTATAAGCAACAGCAGTAGATACACCAGCCTCCTGCTGAGACACGCCAAGCATAGCATTACCACCTGTTACGGTATGCTTGTTATGTGTTATTATGATGAATTGGCTACTCTGTCCGAATTCCTGAAGCACATCCAAGAAGAAGCCGATGTTTCTATCATCCAATGCAGCATCAATCTCGTCGAGTATACAGAATGGAGATGGCTTAACCTGATAGGTTGCAAAGAGCAGCGCAACAGCGGTCATGCTTCTCTCTCCACCTGATAATAGCGATAGAGTTGCCATAGACTTTCCAGGTGGCTGAGCAAGTATTTCAATACCGGTATTAAGAACATCATCTGGATCTACTAGCCTTAGCTCTGCTCTTCCACCTCCAAACAGTCTTTTGAACATTGCCTGGAAGTTATCGCTTATTTCCTTATAGCTCTTGAGGAATAGCTCTGAGGATTTTTCCTGTATTTCCTTGAGTACGTTTTCCATATCGCTTTTGGCCTTATTATAGTCCTCGAGCTGTCTTGTATAGAATTTGTATTGCTCCTCAGCCTGTTCAAACTCATCGCTTGCGAGATGGTTTATGTTGCCAAGCTTCTGTATCTGCTTATTAACCTCATCAAGCTCATTCTTTATAAGCATCTCATCAGGAAGACCTTCCTTTATCCTATCCTCAAATTCAAGAAGATTTCTTGCATATTGATCGAAGAAGGATGTAAGTAGATCATGAATAAGATTATCAGTATTCTCAAGATACATCGATTGGCTCTGTATCTGGGACTCAGCTTCTCTGATCTGGTTCAGAATCCTTTCCTTCTCCTGCCTTTTAGATGAGAGCTTAGCATTCTTTTCAACTAGCTCATCATTTAAAGCCTGCATTTCCTCCTTGAGATCCTTTAGAGTCTCTTTAATCTGATCTCTTTCCCTGTCCTTATCCTTAAGCTTATCGTTGATATCCTTGACCTTGGATCTTGCTATCTCTGCCTTCTCCTCCTCATCATCGAGGTCCAGCTCTCTTTGGGAAATAGTCCGGTCAAATCTAGAAAGATTATCTCTATAGCCCTCTATTATTGCCTTTAAGGAGCTTATATTCTCCTTCATTGACATGATAGTAGTCTGCAAGGCCTGTATATCCTCTTCCTTCTTCTCTCTATCCTCTCTGCACTTCTTAATCTTATCCTTATTTTCTTCACTCTCCCCTCTAGCCTTGCTCTCTTTTTCCTCTATTGCTCTTTTCTTGCTTATCAAGCCCTCAGGAGACAATATGAGATCAACAACAGGCGGAATAGATGCAATATACTCATCAAATAGCTTTGAAGCTGCATCCAGGTCATTGAGAAGATCATTCCTTGGAGTGTTTTTATCAAGCGCTGCCTTTATTGCCTGGAGCTTTGACTTTAGCTTAGATTCTGCTTCTTTAAGTCTCTCCTCGGTGTATTCGCTTGTGCTATTTACATCGACTTCCTTGATAAGATCCTCAATAACGCTTTTAAGCTCAGCAGATAGCTCTAATAGCTCTGCATCAAGCTCTGAGTTCCTATCTTCATAGCTGCTTATTTTATGATTGAGATCAGATATATCATTTCTTGTATCCTGAAGGACTAGCTCAGCATTCTTTCCCTGATTCTCTTTCTCTTCAAGAATCTCTTCTCTTTCGCCTATAGTCTCCTCTATCTCATTCTTCTCAGCCTTATAGCGCTCTATCTCATCTCTTATGCTCTTGCATTTCTCTTCCCCGCCCTTAAGAGTCTCTAAATATGATCTATAGCTATCCTCATATATTGCTATCTCATTGTTTATACCAAGAATTGATGTCTCATTCTTCGAAATATCGATCTCGATCTTTCTGAACTTCTCTCTATATTGATTTAGCTCCTCAGAGGATGATGAAATGTCATCATCAAATAACCCAATCTTAGAATTGAGCTCCTCGCTTTTTTTCTGGGCCTCGTCCCTCTGTCTTATTCTTTCATCCTTGAGCTTTAGAAGCGTATCGAGTCTTACAAGCTTCATGTTTATATCTAGGTTGAAGGCTCTCTCTGTAAGCTCCTTCCACTCCCTGGCCTTCATTGCCTGACTTTTTGTCCTGTCGTAGGTTCTCTTAACCTCTCCAACAGTTACCATCAAAGATGCAATATGCTCCTCTGAGTGCATTATCCTCTGCTCAGCTTCATTGCATTTGGCTTTGTATCTCGAAATTCCAGCAGCTTCTTCGAATATATATCTTCTATCCTCTGGCTTATTTGAAAGGATCTGGTCAATCTTGCCTTGCTCAAGAATCGAGTATGCAGACTTTCCGACTCCAGTATCCATAAAGAGCTCTCTTATATTCTTCAATAGACACTTCGTTCCATTTATATAGTATTCACTGCCTCCATCTCTATAGATGCGTCGTCTTATAACTATCTCTGGAATATCTGTAGGAAGATTTCTATTCTCATTATCAATCGTCAGAGTAACCTCTGCCATATTAAGAGGCTTTCTGGTATCTGTACCATTGAATATGACATCCTCCATCTTTCCTGCTCTTAGCGTCTTTGTGCTTTGCTCGCCTAGTACCCACTTGATTGAGTCAACTATATTCGATTTTCCACATCCATTAGGGCCTAGCAATGATGTGATTCCATCTGAGAAATCTATATGAGTCTTATCTGGAAAGCTTTTGAATCCATTAATCTCCAATGATTTTAAAAACAAAGGTCACTCCTTGATAATAAGTTAGCAAATTATATATCTTTGAAAGGAGTTATGGAAGAATACTTATTTGAGCTAGATGAGGATGAAAGGATAATAGCAGGGGCTGATGAGGCTGGAAGAGGTCCATTGGCAGGTCCTGTCGTTGCAGCAGCTGTAATACTACCCCCTGATTTTCCTCGCTCTGTTCTTGGTGACTCAAAGGCACTTTCTGAAAAGGAAAGGATCGAAGCTGAGAAAATCATACGAGAGAAAGCTATATTCTCAATATGCGCAGTATCACACAAGGTAATTGATAGGATAAATATCCTTAATGCATCTCTTTTTGCCATGGCTGAATGCTATAGGAAGCTCAAGAGGAATAACCATATCGATTTATTTCTAGTTGATGGAAATAAAACCCCAGATGTGGATTGTGATGTAGAGGCTATAGTCAAGGGGGATGCAAAGATTCCAGAGATTATGGCAGCAAGCATCCTTGCAAAGAATGAAAGAGATCGACTGATGACTCTTGCAGATATCAAGTGGCCTGAATATGGCTATAAAAAGCATAAAGGCTATCCAACTAAGGCACACTATGAGGCTATAAAGAAGTATGGACTCTCCCCTATATCAAGACTCTCATTTAAGCAATTCAAGGATGTTGAAGAGTCCAAGAATGGTTTATTATTCTAGCTATGAAAGTCGCAATTGAAAGATGTTCTAAATATGAATATGAAGAAGTTAAAAATGCTATCGAGAGAATAATCTCAAACTCTGAATTTCCAGATGTTAGTAATAAGAGTGTTCTTCTAAAGCCTAACATTCTATCTGATGCAAAGCCTGAGGCTGGAATCACAACAAATCCAATAGTCGTCAAGGCAATGATAGACATAGTGAAAACCAGAGGCGCTGAACGAGTAATTGTCGGAGACTCTCCAGGCCTGCATCTAGAGTCATTCCATGCAAAGAATTGTGGAATATATGATGTGTGCCAAGAAAGCGGAGCCGAATTTGCAGATTTCACTAAGTCTCCTAGAGTGCATAATCTTGATTGCTCAGCTTCTGTTGCTATGGCAGCTGTGCTAGATGAAGCTGATATTGTTATTTCAATAGCTAAATTCAAGACACACCAGCTTATGTACTCAACTGGTGCAGTAAAGAATATGTTCGGAACGCTACCAGGTCTAAATAAAAGTCCATGCCATGTTAAGTATCCAACTCGGGAAGCATTTGCTACATTCATCTGCTCTGTATATAAGGAATGCCATGTTGACTATGCGCTTATTGATGGAATAATTGCTATGGAAGGACCAGGTCCTGCTAATGGTACCTTGAGATATCTAGGATTGCTTATCGGCTCAAGGGATGGCTTCATGGCAGATAGAGCAGAGAGCGAGATCATGGGCTATAGCGCTAAAGATATTCCAATCATCAATGCAGGAATAAGGGCAGGTCTTACAGATAATAATCCAACCTACACTATTCTGCATCCAGAAAATCTTATCGTTAAGGATTATAGAAGAATAGATATATCGAAGAAAGAAGGACTTTTCAAAGCACTGATATTGCCATTCTTTACCAGAGGAAGAGATAGGAAGAAGGCACAGAGCAGACCAAGTCCAGAGTTTATTAAAGCTAAATGCGTAAAATGCAGACGCTGCATAGATATTTGTCCCGCTAAGGCTCTCTTTTTAGCCTCTGATCATATAGAGCTTGATGAGAAGAAATGCATCAGATGCTATTGCTGCCATGAGATGTGTCCTGCTGATGCAATTGAGATTAAAGGTCAAAAAAAATAAGAGTCCTAAGACTCTTTAAGCGACCGACGGGAATCGAACCCGCATCTTCAGCTTGGAAGGCTGAGGTAATAGCCATTATACCACAGTCGCGAACAATTAGCATTCTAGAATAAATCTCTAAATGATGTCAATAGTATTGAAAAATTATTATCAAATGATTTATTGTAGATTATAAATATTTTATCGGAGGGCCCTAAAATGGGAGAGCGCGGAGAAGTTTTTTCATCTAAACTTATTAAGAATGATAGAACTTATTTCTTTAATGTAAAAGAAAATGTATTCGGAGATTTATACCTCAATGTCGTTGAGTCAAGACCTACAGAGACTGAAGGCAGATATCTAAGACAGTCTATAATAGTCTATCAGGAAGACCTTGGAGAATTCGTTAAGGAATTCCAGAAATCCTTGGACTATATAAAAATGAATGGTACTAAGAAGAAAAACAACTAATATAGCCACCCATATCGGGTGGTTTTTAATGGAGCTATCATGGAAGATCTTTATCTAAGTAAATATGCAATCCTAATATTAAAGCATGGCCTTAATCTCAGAAATGGCGATGTGCTAGCAATAAACACTGAGGAAGAGAACAGCGAATTTGCACATTTGATCGCCTCTTATGCTCAAAGGCTTACTGGTAACGGCGTATTCATTAACTACATCAAGGATGGTAAGGTTGAGGATACCGAGGAAGCCATGACAGAGTTTCCTATAAATAAGAAACCAACTGCCCTTCTTCATATTCCAACCTATAAAAAATACATGAATGCTGAGAAGGATAAGGAATATAGCGCAAGAGAGCTTCAAGCATTCAGGCTTTTAGCTGAGCCAGTTTCAAATCAAATTCCAGCTATTCCTTTTGCTACCGCATTCCTTCCTTCAGATATATGGGATGAAGAGGAGCTAGAGGAATCCTCATCGTCATTTCTTTCAGAGCTGTTCTCATTAGAAGCTGATGAATACATAGAAAGTATGAAGGAGATGTCCAATGTTTTAAGATACGAAAAGGATAAGCTGAATAAGCTTAATCTGAAAAGAGGAAGGATATATAGCGATGATGGAGTAGATCTTGAGTTTGAGTTTCTTCCAGGATCCTCATTCGAGGTAGGAGAAGAGATAACTAAAGATGGAAGATGCTTCACACCACTACTTTACTCATCTGAAATCTTCAGAGCACTCGATAAGACTAAGACCAATGGCTATCTATCAATAACAAAGCCAATTCTGTTATTCGGAAATAAGCTCAGTAATCTTACGCTGAGATTCGAAGCTGGAAGAATAACGGAATTCCAGGCCTATGAAGAAAACGGAGAGCTATTCAATCTGTTTCTAAAGCAGGATGCGAATGCTGCATATGCATCAGAGCTTGTCATAGCAGAAAGCAACAATGCATCAGCTATCGAGTATTTTGCGCTTCCAGAGTGGGACAGAATGAGAGGTACATCTATCATTATAGGATCTGCTAGAGGAAAGGGACTGAAGGATGATGCGATAGACAGGGCAAACGACTCTCTTGTTTCCTTGAGTCTTCCGCTATGCTCTTCATCATTAATAATTGATGCAGAGGATGATAGCGGAAACGTATACAGAATACTTGAAGATAATATAATCAGAGAAGACGACTAATTCAGAGATGCAATTAGTGCTAAGCCGTTTAGAGTATGGAATCCATCTATGATGTCAATTCTTGAAATAAGCGGCGAAATCGTCATAGAAAGACCACCTGTCGCAATAACCTTGAGCTTCCTTCCAATCTCCTTCTCTGTCCTAGCAATCATTTCTTTAACAAGCCCTGCATAGCCATACATTATTCCTGCTCTTATTGAGTCCTCTGTATTGAGACCTAATATTGATTCCGGCAGCTTAAGCTCAACCTGCGGAAGCTGCGCAGTAGCACCGAATAGTGCATTTACAGATGTAATCAGGCCAGGGACAATTCCAACCCCAAGAACCCTACCCTTTTCATCAACAGATGAGAATGTCAACGCTGTGCCAAAGTCTATTACCATTACAGCATCATCTGGAAAGATATAATGTGCATATGAAAGATTTGAAAGCAGATCTGTACCAAGCTCTGGAGGTATAGAGGCTTTATCGAGGCCTGTGTTCAGGCTGCTTGTCAGAGTTATTGGATTAATTTGAGGGAATAGTCTCTTCATATTCTTCTCAAAGGATCTTGTGAGAAAAGGAACTACTGAAGAGATTATTACCTTATCTACGCGTTTGATATCTACAGAAGACTCTCTTAAAAGAGATGAGATTATCACATAGTACTCATCCCCTGTCTTCTTAACATCGCTAAAGATACGGAATGAGGTTATCCAACTATCCGTATCCTTAAGAGCTATAACAATATTTGTATTCCCGATATCAACAGCTAATAGCATATTACAGAAGTATGATTCTCTTGCTATCCTTGTATGCCTTTTCTCTTAAAGCATTAGCATTCTGGTCAGCAAGGTAATCCTCGAAGCCTTCCATCTTATCAATGATTCCACTAGGAGTGAACTCAACGATTCTGTTTGCAATTGATGATACAAACTCATGGTCATGAGAATTGAAGAGGAGAACCCCCTTGAAATCTATCAGCCCATTATTGAGTGCCTGGATTGACTCTAGATCAAGATGGGATGTTGGCTCATCGAAAATCATGCAATTAGCACCTTCAAGCATCATCTTAGCAAGCACTACTCTAACTCTTTCACCACCAGAGAGCACCTGACAATTCTTCAATGCCTCATCTCCAGAGAATAGCATACGGCCGAGGAATGAACGAACGAAGGTATCATCATCCTCTGTTGAGAATTGCTGAAGATAATCAACCATTGATTCATCTTCCTTAAAAAGCGAAGAATTATCTTTAGGAAAGTAAGATAGAGATGTTGTTACACCCCAGGTATATGTACCCTCATCTGGCTCAAGCTCTCCAGATATTATCTGGAAGAGAACTGTCTTTGCATAGTGGTTTGGACCAACGAAGGCAACCTTGTCGCCTGGATTGATAGTAATGGAGAAGTTATCAAGAACCTTCTCTCCATCGATAGTCTTACTGAGATTCTTAATCTCAAGAACATTCTTTCCAATCTCTCTATTTGGCTTGAAGGCAACATAAGGAAAGCGTCTTGAGGATGGCTTAAGATCATCAATTGTAAGCTTATCAATAAGCTTCTTTCTGCTTGTAGCCTGCTTAGCCTTAGCAACGTTAGATGAGAAGCGCTGGATAAACTCCTTTAGCTCTGCAATCTTCTCCTCTCTTCTCTTCTTCTCATCCTTCATCTGCTTAGCAGCAAGCTGTGAGGACATATACCAGAAGTCATAGTTGCCAACATATAGCTGGATCTTTCCATAGTCGATATCACAGATATGCGTACATACAGTATTCAGAAAGTGTCTATCATGTGATACTACAATCACTGTATTGTTGAAGTTTTCGAGATATTCCTCAAGCCAATGTATAGACTCAAGATCCAAGTGGTTTGTAGGCTCATCAAGAAGGAGGATATCAGGGTTTCCGAATAGCGCTTGAGCAAGAAGTACTCTAACCTTGAGATTATCCTCAATCTCTTCCATCTTCTTATCATGAAGCTCAACAGGGATTCCAAGCCCATCAAGCATCTGCGCAGCATTTGATTCAGCTTCCCAGCCACCAAGCTCTGCAAACTCGCCCTCAAGCTCTGCAGCTCTTATACCATCCTCTTCAGAGAACTCGCTTTTTGCGTAAATCGCATCTCTCTCCTGCATTACATCATAGAGCTTCTGATAGCCCATGATTACAGTATCTAGAACGCGATATTTGTTGAATGCGAAGTGATCCTGTCTAAGAGTAGTCATTCTCTCCCCTGGAGTGATGATGACCTCTCCTGTATCTGGTTCAATCTCACCTGATAGAATCTTCAAGAATGTAGACTTACCTGCTCCATTAGCGCCGATAATTCCATAACAGTTGCCTGGTGTGAATTTGATATTTACTTCTTTGAATAGAACCTGTGTTCCATATGAGAGTGAAATGTTTGATGCAGTAATCACTTAAAACCATCCGACAAAAAAATAAGACAGCCAAAGCTGTCTTTATAGTCCCTAGCGGGATCGAACCGCTATTTAGAGACTGAGAATCTCCTGTCCTAACCATTAGACGAAGGGACCATACACTAGCTGGGATGGAGGGATTTGAACCCCCAAAGGCAGAACCAGAATCTGCAGTGTTACCATTACACTACATCCCAATCTCAATCCTGTGCTAGAATAGAATATTGCAAATTTTTAGTCAACATACTTTTGAAAATTTTTTACAATTTTTTCTAGCCTACTAAAAAGACATTCAGCAATATACCATAAATGCGATTTCAAAGCTAGAACTTCTTAAAGGCTTCAACTCTCGCACTAGCAGTAAGCTTCTCATCAGACCTATAGCCATCTACTAGATATCTATATCCTAGGCCTGCTATCATAGCACCATTATCTGTACATAGCTTTAAGGATGGGAATGTGACAGTATAGCCACCCTTCTCTAAATCCTTAAGCTCCTTTCTCAAAAGTGAATTAGCAGCAACACCTCCACCTGCAGAAACTCTTTTAAGCCCTGTGTCCTTCAGTGCAAGCTTAACTCTCTTCATAAGTATCCCTACAGCTTGGCGCTGGAAGGATGCTGCAATATTCTCCTTGCTATCTATTGCATCGCCATTTCTGAATCTATCCTTTTGATTAATTACCGCAGTCTTAAGTCCAGAATATGACATATCATATCTATGCTCATCCTTATCAAGTGTAGGACCAGGAAATAGAAATGCATTTGGATCTCCTGTCTTGGAAAGCCTATCGATTACTACCCCGCCAGGAAAGCCTAGCTCATAGAACTTAGCAACCTTATCAAAGGCCTCGCCTATTGCATCGTCTATCGTTGTTCCAAGGACATCAACATCATCATAGTCGTTTACCTTGCATATTACAGTGTGGCCACCTGAAACAAGTATACCTAAATATGGATACTCAAGAGGATTCTCAATCTGTGATGCATATAGATGTGCCCTGATATGATCGATCCCGATAAAAGGAATATCCAAAGAAGAAGCAAAGCACTTTGCAAAGTTAACGCCAACCAAAAGGGATCCTAAAAGACCAGGACGTGATGTAACTGCAACAGCATCTATATCCTTCTTCTCCAGCCCTGCCTGCACTACAGCAGCTTCAACAACCTGAGCTATCCACTCTGTATGCAGCCTGCTCGCAAGCTCTGGCACCACTCCCTGATAAGGCTTATGAAGCTCTATCTGTGTTGCTATAACATTAGATAATATCTCTCTGCCGTCTTTTACAACGGCAGCACTGCACTCATCACAGCTTGTTTCAATTCCAAGTACGTTCATAATAAATTATCCTGAGGTATTTCAGTTACTTCGATATCCATATTAAGGAGTGCCGATAGATCCAAATTGCAATCTGATTCAAAGATGTAGTCATATACATCCTTTGTCCATGAGATACCGATCTGAGCTCCATTCTTAAGTGATTTATTTATGATATTCTGGAGCAAAACAATATCTGTTGGACTATAATCCGAAATATCTGCCTTGATTTCATCCATGTAATTATTCAATCTCCTTAGCTAATAATAACTTCAAAATCAAAATATGACTACCTATTGCAATTGTTTAGACTAGCAGTTAAATTATTTCTGTTAATGCCAAAGTAGCTCAGTGGTAGAGCAGCTCCCTCGTAAAGAGCAGGTCGCGGGTTCAATTCCCATCTTTGGCTAAATGAGTTTTTATGCTGGAAATTGGTTATAGAGCACATGATTTTGGAGTATTCGATACTCTAGATGAATTCATTGAAGGTGTACATAAGTATACAGATGGTGGCTTCGTGCATATAGCCCCAGCAAAGACAATAAGAAGCCTTAAGAGCTGGAGGGAATGGGATGATGAATATGCCTATTCCATTAAAGAGACGCTTCTTCAGAATAATATAAGAATCAAGGTGCTTGGCTGCACTATAAATCCTGTCCATCCAGATAAAGCTAAAAGAGATGAAGAGGTAGAGAGATACAAAAAGAATATAAGGCTCTCAAAAAGCTTTGGCGCATCAATAGTCGGAACTGAGACTGGATCCTGGTCAGAGACTATCAGCTACTCACCCCTTACCTTCGAGCCCTTTGTCTATGATATTCTCCTATCATCCTTTGATGAAATGCTTAATGAAGCAATAAAATATGATGCTACAATAGGCATTGAGCCTGCTGCCTATGTTCATACTATATGCTCTCCAGAGCGTCTTAGGGATATCCTAGAAAGATTCAATGACAGTCATTTCATGGTAACCATGGATCCTATAAATCTCATACCAAGAAGCGGCATTAAAGAGAGAGTTGGATCGTTTAGAGCAAACCCCACCATAGAGGCGCAAAGGGATTACTATCTTCCTCTTCTGGATTTCAAGGATCGTATTGCCATTCTTCACGCAAAAGACTTCAAGCTAACATCAGAAGGCTATAAAAAAGGAGATCTTACAGCCCTGACTGGTGTCTTTGATTGGAAGGGCTTCATGCATGAGATCAAAAAAAGAGGATTCGATGTTCCTATAATTCTTGAGAACATGAATCCTGAAACCTTAGTAAAGACTGAGAATACTCTTAGAAGCTATTACGTATAGCTTACTCCTTGCTGTATATTGAGATTATATAGATTATTGCAGCACCTATTACAAAGGAAATAGCAGAATAGAGAATTGTTATTCCGCTAGGAAGTCCTGGATATACAGTGCCTATAGAGCCTAAAAGAAAGCCGAATATCATTAGATATGTGACCTTTGGCCTGTTCTTCATTGCCCAGGATAGAATTCCTGTTAAGAGCATTACACCTATAACAAGTCCAATTCCAAGTGGTATATAAGGTATAATATCCAATTCATTGACAGCCTTGAGTATATTCTCATATAAACCAACAACTACAAGAAGATAAGAGAATGAAACACCTGGCAGAACAAAGCCTATTGATAGAAATATCCCGCCTAATATCTCTGCAAGACACAGCCTAATATTGAAGCTATCAGATACTGAGAATATATTAGATGGCAAATACTTGACTGAAAGCACTAATGCAATGCCGATGGCTATAGATGCAATGCTGATGAATACTCTCTTAACGCTCATGTCATTCCTTTTCAATGTAGATGCTTTAACAATCATTGGAATTGTTCCTATAATCGCACCAAGAAAGAAATACATTATTATAAGTCTATGCCTATCAATCAAAAGAGAAAGCGGTCTGCTTATGAGGAATATACCCAAAAGAGCAGAGAGTGCAAATACGCATAAGTAGATGAAGGATGCCTTGAATCGCTTTTTATCAAGTAATCCATTTACCGATGAAATAAGATTGTCATATTCACCGAGTATCATAGCCATAGAGCCCCCAGATACTCCAGGCACTGTCATAGTTGAACCAACTACAAAGGCCTTGATTGCAGATATGAATTTATGCTTGAGATTATTTTCCATACGACAATCATATAGATTAATAGAGAAATAGAAAAGCAGAGATAACATTGAGCCATCTCTGCTTATTGCGATAGCTTAATCTATTACTATTTTTTCCTGGGCTATTGCTACCTAAGCAGAAAGGTAAAAACAATGGGGGTAATCTACTCTTGCATTGTCATAACATGTGAGTTTCATACCCATGCTCTGGATTATTCCATATGATAGAAGAAGTTTCCGGTAAGCATAGGATGAATACGTAGATCTTCAGTCAGAGTGTAGAATAACGCCTGTGACGACGCCGACAGTCTCCTTCATCATAACCACTGTTTCCACACATAGCGACGCAGTACAATGCTCTCCGATTTTCCAGACAACAATCTCACCGTTGAACAGATCCTCAATGACGCTCAAATACCACGTTTCATCGCATCCTGTTAGGTAGGTTATGTCGCAAACAAACCTTATAAATGGTGCAAGAGCAAAGAAATCTCTCTTTATTAAGTCTGGCGGTGCGTTCTCCTTCATCTGACGTCTTGTAAGGTAGTACTCCTTTGAGAAATGCTTCCTGTGAACAGCAGACAATGAATCTGCTTCTCCCGCAAGCCTCAGGACAGTCTTTCTACTCAACTTGATTCCATAATCGGTTTCAAGTTTATCAGCGAGCTTCCTATAGCCGAGAGACCGCCCATAAGCTTCTTGGAGAGTCTTTATCTTCTCTATAAATCTCCTGGTCCGTGTATTCCTTCTTGGATAGCCCCTTAGCATGCGTATATAGACACTTTAGAGACATCCAGCTCCTTATACTTGCCCCTGCATCGCCTTCTTTTATAATCAGGATTGCCTTGAATCATTTTTTTGCTTACTTCGGACGGCTTTGTCCCTATGTGTTCGTAGAGCGTTTCAAAATAGCGTACTTTGCCTTCCACATAAGCAATCTTCTTACGGAGGTCTTTGCTCTCTTTCTTCAATTCAACAGGGTCTGTTGTTGTAACTTCATCTATCCCTTCTGGGTTTGGATCTACCTCTTTAAAACCATTCTTCTTCATACCCAACCAAGGATGCTCCTCCTTATACTTTAGAGCATATTCCTTGTCAGTGTTAATCTCTTCATTGACAAGCCAAACTTTAATGGCTGAAAGTGCAGTCTTAGTCTTTCTGGACACTTCTGGAATACTTTCTCTGGCAATGTCCATTGATACGATTCTTACCTTCTCTTCTTTCGGTACTTTCTTGTAGTTACCTCAACTCATCTTTCCTCCCTGTTACCTCCTGGGGCTCAGTGGGAGGAAATGTGTTACCTAAACGTGCACCAGATCTGTAGACTATGGTTACAATTCAGATTTCGATTGTAAGCACGCTATCGCAGGTGCTGCAAACGTAGATATCTCTAAGCTTGCTGATCTT
>CAVHSB010000026.1:0-18841 GCA_963638635.1 Flexilinea sp. | reverse complement strand
TTGCAATATATTTTAGTACTTTGTGGTATTTCATTGGAGAACTTTGTGGTATTTCATTGGAGAACTTTGTGATAGAGCTACATTTAAGAGGAATTAAAAGCCTCCACAAACAACTTACACGGAAATGATTACGAATGGTTTTTTCTCTGTCTGCCTATCTTCTCGCACCTAGTCCTTGATGGTAACAGATATTCATATTCTATCTCTTCCTATCTAACTTATAGACTTAGCATATTTTGCACTTTGGACTATAAAATAAGACTAAATAAAAGGATTGAAGTATCTACCCTTATTGATAAATGACAATGAAATAGAGAGAGCCAATAGCAAAATTGCAAAGACTATAGCAGCGTAGTCTGAAGCCTTGAATGGCCTTGCGCTATACCAGCTTCTTCTTTTGCCCTTGCCAAACCCTCTGAGCTCCATAGCATTAGATATTACCTCAATTCTATCCATTGAAGAGATTATTAAAGGGAATAGCATAGAAGATGCATTCTTGAGCCTTCTGAAGAAGCTTTGCTTTTTCTTGGTCATCTCAAGACCTCTAGCCTGCTGGCTTTGCGATATATCATGATACTCTCTATCTATATCCGGTATATATCTTAGAGCAAGTGCAACAGAATATGCGATTTTATAGCTAACTCCAATCTTATTGAGAGATGCCGCGAATTCACTTGGGTTAGTTGTAGATACAAACAATATGACAACAGGAAGTGTTGCAAGATACTTAAGCACTACATTGAGCTGATAAAACAATTGCTCTGCAGTCACTGTCCATCTTCCTATTCCTTCAAATAGGACAGTTCTTGTTCCATATATTGTAACCCCATGCTCAGGGGAAAATAAGAAGATCAGAATATTATTCAGCACCATAAATGCAAAGGTGAACCAGAATACGAATCTGATTTCCTTAAAGCGTATGTGAGAAATAAAGAAGAAGATTACTGATAGAGCAACCAAAAGCACAAGAAATCTAGTATCAAAGGTCGTCATTGCAGCTATTGACCATAGCATCAGTACAATAAGCTTTGTAGCTCCTGTGAGGCTATGAATAATGGATTTATGATCGATGTAGTTAAATAGATTATTCATGCCTAGCCTCTCTATCATATTCTATGAAACGTCTTATGAATGCACTCTCTGGCAGCTCACAGAGATTAGCCAAATCAGATAGTGATGTCTTTTTGAGGCTTGCCTTAGCAGATAGCTCAGCATCAGATAATATATTCTCAGGCGTAGTATCTGCAAGCTTCTCACCTGATGTGAATACTACAGCACGCTCAGAATATTCAAGCATAAGATGCATATCATGAGTAATGAGTATTATTGTAATGCCCTCGTCATTGAGCTTTCTCAGAAACTCCATAATGCTTGTATAGTGCTTGAAGTCCTGCCCTGCAGTTGGCTCATCAAGAATCAATACATCAGGATGCATTGATAAAATCGATGCGATTGTAACTCTCTTCTTCTGACCAAATGACAATGCGCTTATAGGCCATGATCTGAATTGCCATAGACCACAGATCCTGAGAGTATCATCAACAATAGCAGCTATATCTTCCTTTGATTTATCGCCGAGCATCTCTAAGCCAATAGATACCTCATCTCTTATAAGAGGCTTAGTGATCATCTGATTTGGATTTTGCATTACATAGCCAATATGCTCAGCTCTCTCTTTAATCGATAAATCATCAAAGCTCTTTCCTTCAAAGGTGATAGACCCAGAGCTTTGACGCTCAAAGCCGCATAGTATCTTAGAAAAGGTACTTTTACCAGCACCATTCTTGCCAACTATGCTTATCATCTCACCACGCTTTAGAGAGAAATCTATATGCTTTAATGCTTCTACTCCATTCGGATAAGAGAATGAGAGGTCATCTACCTTAAGAAGTACCTCTCTGTTATCTTCCTTATTTTGTAGCTTAGCATCATGGAACCAGGCTCTTACCTTGCTCTTATCATCCTCATCCAGCATCAAGGTCTCAATATGTCCAGGTCTTTTCTCTTCTGTAATATCAACACCGGCATATTTTAAGGCTGTTACATAAAGAGGCTCTCTTATTCCGGCATCCTTCAATAGAGATGAGGCTAAAAGCTTATCAGGAGTCGTATCACATACAATTCTGCCATCCTGCATCAATATTATTCTATCAATGTCTCTATAGAGCACATCCTCAAGCCTATGCTCTATTATAACAATAGCAGCATCAGAGGTTTTATGTATCTCATCAATCAATTCGATAGTGCTCTTTCCAGTAGCTGGATCTAGGTTAGCAAGTGGCTCGTCAAATAGAAACAGCTCAACATCATCAACCATTACACCAGCAAGAGAAACTCTTTGCTTCTGTCCTCCAGATAGCTCTTGTGGTGCATGGTCCAGGTATGCATCCATGCCAACACGCTTAGCAGCCTCAAGCACTCTAGCCTTAAGTAGCCTTTGCTCAATATTATCATTCTCAAGTGCGAATGCAATATCCTCGCCAACAGTGAGACCTATGAATTGACCATCAGAATCCTGAAGTACAGTACCAGTGATCTTTGAGAGCTTGAAGATATCTAATTCCTTGAATGATCTACCGCCTATATATAGCTCACCGGTAGACTCACCATCATAGGTTGATGGTATAAGGCCATTCAAAGAGTTAGATAGAGTAGATTTGCCGCATCCAGATGGACCGCATATAAGAATCTTCTCACCTTTTCTTATTTCAAGGTTTATATTGAATAAAGTAGGCTCAGCCTGAGCTCTATATTGAAATGTAAAGTTCTTGAATTCAATTAATGGTCTTTCCACGATACTCTCTCTTAGATGACATAAAGCTTCCAAACGGAAGCTTTATTGTCATGTAATATCTTATTTCTCTTTCTTGAGGCTTCCTGCCTTTGGCTTAGCAGCTGAATAAGCAAGAGAAAGAAGCGTTCCTACAATAGCTGCTGTTATGATATTTGAAATACCGCCAACGAGGCCCTGTGTGAATACCTTATTAGCAGGCTCTGCATAAATCAGGATATCAAGGACAGGAGCGATAAGGAACCAAGCAACAGCATTGCCGATTACCTGTGCTACATTGAACTTTAAAATATCAAAGCCTGTGAGCTTCTTCTCTATGTTGATGCCCTTCATCAAGAATCCCATTATAAGGCCATCTACAGCAGAAGCTATTACCCAGCTCCACCATATGCCCCAGCCATAGGATGCATCAATGAAAGCATGACCGAAGAATCCAATGAAGAGACCAGCAATAGGTCCAAATATTGCAGACATGAATGCTAATAGACCATATTGGATGGAAATATTAGTGTTAGGAACAGGACTTGGAATAGCTACGAATCTTCCAAGAACAAAGAACAACGCAGCTCCAATGCCGATAGCAACGATTGTTGTGATAGATGATTTCTTTTTCTTCATATACTCCCTACCTTAGTGTGAACAGTATCTTATCTTTAGTATTTAATTTCAATTGACAAAAAAATAAGCCAAAGACGTCTCTCTGGCCTATCCTTGCTTTGAAGAGCAGCTTAGTTCTCTGAAGAAACTCTGCCGTATCTCTTATTGAAGCGCTCAACTCTACCTGTTGTATCAACAAGCTTCTGAGTACCTGTAAAGAATGGGTGACAAGCTGAGCAAATTTCAACACTGAGATTCTTTGATGTGCTCTTTGTTTTAATCACATTGCCACATGAGCAATGGATTTCCTGCAATGTGTAGTTTGGATGGATATCCTTCTTCATTTAAATGCCTCCATATATGGTGTGCCTGCTTTCACAGACACGGTATTTCATCTTCAATTCCTAATAATCGGTGTATTCATCGAGTCTAGGAACTCCTTATTGTTGTTGCTTTTCTTCATTTTGTCAATAAGCGTTACAGACATATCCATATCATCAAGGTTGCCAAAGGCACTGCGCAGAAGGAATATTCGAGATAGAACATCCTCGCTTAAGAGCAGATCGTCGCGTCTTGTCCCGCTCTTCTTGATGTTTATAGCTGGGAACTTTCTATTATCGGCCATCTTTCTATCAAGAACGATTTCGTTGTTTCCTGTACCCTTGAATTCCTCAAATATAACCTCATCCATTCTAGAGCCAGTCTCAATAAGAGCTGTAGATATGATTGTAAGAGATCCACCCTGCTCTATATTTCTAGCAGCACCGAAGAATCTCTTTGGCTTATGAAGCGCATTGGAGTCGACACCACCTGAGAGAATCTTTCCAGATGCTGGAACTGTCTGGTTATATGCACGGGCAAGTCTTGTAATCGAATCAAGCAGAATCACAACATCCTTCTTGTATTCAACAAGTCTCTTAGCCTTCTCTATTACCATCTCAGCAACCTGTACATGGTGAGTTGCCTGCTCATCGAAGGTAGATGCTACAACCTCAGCTCTGACGTTTCTTCTCATATCTGTTACCTCTTCTGGTCTTTCATCTACTAGAAGAACTATCAGAATTACATCTGGGTGATTTGTAGTGATAGCATTAGCAATCTTTTGCATCAATACAGTCTTACCTGTTCTGGGAGGCGCTACAATAAGCGATCTCTGGCCTTTTCCAATTGGACAGAAGAGATCAACGACTCTTGTAGATAAATCAGATGGCTCATTGCCTCTTACAACCTCAAGATGCAGTCTCTCATCTGGGAATAATGGAGTAAGGGAGTCAAATGGGGCACGGAGCTTAGCAAGCTTAGGCTCTTCTCCGTTTACAGTAAGAACTCTGACTAATGCGCTGCTCTTCTCGCTCTCTCTTGGAGCTCTGATCTGTCCATAGATGGTATCACCGGTCTTAAGTCCGCAGGCCTTAATCATAGATGCTGGGACATACACATCCTCAGTTCCAGGAAGATAGTTATTGACAGCATATCTTATGTAGCCATAGCTGCCCTCTGAGAGTATTTCAAGAACACCCTCAACTAGGAGAGCACCACCGGAGACTGTATGCTGGCGAAGCATCTTTGCAATAAGATCCTGCTTTCTAGAATCCAGTATTACATCTTCACTTATGCCTACAGCTCTAGCTCTATCTCTGAGAACATCAATAGAATATGTAGTAAGAACAGATATATAGAGCTTCGGACAATCTGGATTCTCGTCTAGATTAATCTCTGGAGGAATAGGCTCCTCGTCTCTTCTCTTATCCTTCTTATTCTTCTTATTGTTGTTTCTGTTGTTATTGCTCTGATGATTATTCTGGCTGTTGTTATTCTGATGCTCAGGCTTCTTCTCTTCAGCTGCAGGAGCCTCTTCCTTTACTACCTCAGTCTTTTCAGCAGCAGTCTCAGTAGCCTCAGCACTCGGAACCTGATCTATAGTCTTTTCCTTTACATCAGCAGCTTCAGTCTTTTCAGATAGAGCCTCTGGTTTAGCAGCTTCTTCTTTTTTAGGCTCTACAGCCTTTACCTGGATTTTCTTTACAATCTTCCTTGAAGGTCTTTTAACCACAATCTTAGTCTTAGCCTCATCTGTTTGAGCCTCTGGTACACTCTCTGTCTTTGGCTCCTCGGCTTCAGTCCTTGGCTCTTCAATCTTCTTTGGAGCCCTAGGCTTTCTTGCAGTCTTTCTGATAACTTTCTTTGGCTTCTCTGCCTCTACAGGCTGAGGAGCAACTGTTACCTCATTCTCGTCATCTTGTGACATTAATAATTCTCCGTATGTTAATAAATTAAGAAATGTGAATGATAATCAATCTGAAATTTTATCGAGGATTAAATATAACAAGAAAATAATAGTGTCATAAAAACATTTTTGTCAACTGTTATGAATAGCTCGACAATTCTTAAAAAAGCGCAGCTAGCAGTCTCTTACTTGCAGGATGCTGAGGATTTTTATAGAACTCAACAGCAGAGCTCTCTTCTACTATAGAGCCATTATCAAGAAGTGCAATCCTATCTGACAGATATGCGGCACTTCTTAGATTGTGAGACACAGCAATCATAGTAGTGTTATTAGCCCTGACATGCTCCCTTATATAGTCATAAGCAGCATACTCCAGGGTCGAATCAAGTGCATTGGCAGCCTCATCAAGCAGCGTAATATCTGCATTAAGCGCTAACGTCAAAATCAAGGATAGCCTTTGAAGCGTTCCTCCCGATAGCTTTGATGGATACTCCTTGAGGACTCTCTCGCTTAGTGAAAGAGCCTTCATCATTGAAGGAATCAGAGAGTCGTCCTTGCTATTTGCCTTTAGAATCATCTTCAATTGATGGTCTATTCTATAGAATGGGTTAAAGGAAGATATAGGATTCTGGCTCATCATCGCTATATCACGGCCTCTCATAGCCTCTCGCTCTTTATTATTCAAAGCTAATAGATTCCTTCCATTGTATTTAATAATCCCATTCAACTCCGCCCCTTCTGGAAGCAAGCCTATGATTGCTTTCAAAAGCATCGACTTGCCAGATCCAGATTGGCCTATAACAGTCGTAACCTCTCCACGCTTAGCATAGAAATGAAGCTTATTTAGAATAGTGCATCCATTAATAGTCAGATCTAGATTCTCTAGCTCAAGCACTAGAATACCTTCCAGCTATCTACGATAGAATCAAGCTCATCGCCATCGATATAGGCTCTCATAAGAAGGAATGCTATGACAGTAGCCCTACGTCTGACGCTATCTCTTCCAAAGCTGTTTATAGCAACTAATACGCTCTTGCTCTCCTTATCCTTGCCTGAGAAGCCAAAGCATAGTGTACCGACATCCTTACCCTCTGATTTATCAGGGCCAGCAACACCTGTAATTGAGAATGCATAGTCTGAGAAGTTTATAGCCCTCACACCATCAGCCATCTCAAGTGCGCACTCCTTGCTGACACAGCCATAGCTAGCTATAGTCTCTCTCTTAACGCCAAGCACCTTCTCTTTAATAAGAGGGCTGTAGCTTGTTACAGAGCCCATCATGTAGAGAGAGGAGCCTGGGATAGATGTCAACAAGGATGCAGCAAGCCCCCCTGTACAGCTCTCAGCACAGGATATCGTAGAGTTCGTTGCTTTGAGCTTATCAACAAGAAGTGACAAAGCTGTCACATTCCCCTCAATGAGTCTTGTCCTACCAACACTCTCTCTTATCTTAGCTATAGCATTGTCTCTTGCTTCTTTGTTCTTTCCAGAAACATATAGCGAGATCTTAAAGTCCTGGAATCTTGTACCCCAATTTAATGTTGGGTCAGCAATCTCACATAGCTCCTCAAGCTTAGCCTCTGCTGTAATGAAGGATGAATATTCATCTCGCTCCTCTTCCTTCTTTCCTAAATGATTCAAGAGAAGTGGCAGTACATTATCATAGAACATCGGAGTCATCTCTCTAGGCGGACCTGGAAGCGCTATTATGAGAGTTCCATCAGCCTTGCCATAGAAGCCAGGAGCAGTTCCATTTGGATTGGGGATGAAGGTGAAGCCTGAGGGAATCATAGCCTGCTTTTCATTAGCGCCATATGCTCTATCGCCAATACGGGCAAGAAGCCTCCTCCAGCACTCCTCGTCTCTTTCAAGATCAACGCCTGCTGCCTCAGCTATGACGCTGCGTGTCATGTCATCACTTGTTGGGCCAAGGCCTCCAGTGATTATGAGAATATCATTATTTCTCATAAGAGCATTAAGCACGCTCTTTATTGTTCCATCATCTGGGATAGCAACTATCTCAGACATATGTATGCCTATATTGGTAAGCTCACGAGATACCAAAGCACCATGCTTATCCTGGATTATTCCACGAGTAAGCTCTGTCCCTATTACTATCAAGCTAGCGTTCATTCTTCTTTACTTTCCTTATAAGTGCAATAAGCGCACCAGCAATAAGACCTGCAAGCGATACATAGTTTGCAATATGTGCAAATAAATCTATATGCTCTACATAGAAGGTATTTGAATCACTCTCATACACAGGAACCTCATAGACATGCCAATCCATAGTAAATGGCTTCATCATATCCACCATTCTGCCTGTCGGAGTTATCAGACATGTTATTCCGCTGTTAGTGCCTCTTATAGTGCTCTTTCGTGTCTCTATTGATCTGTAGGCTCCAATAGCTGCATGCTGAAGCTCTGCACTAACCTTCTTAGACCAATTATCGTTAGTCATGTTGACTATTACATCAGCGCCAGCCTTGACGAACTCTGCAGAAAGATACCCAAATACATCCTCAAAGCATATTGGCGTTGAGAATTTTACACCATCTAAATCAAATACAACGCTCTCATCTCCCTTCTCCCACCAGTTATAGTCATTGGCCTTAAGAATCTTATATAGAAGAGGCATGGTCTTTTCATATGGGAAGTGCTCTGTAAACGGAACAAGATGCTGCTTCTTGTACTCCTTCTCTATCTTGCCATCCTTAAAGAGTATCACTGTATTGTAATCAACTCTGTTTGTGCTTCCATCCTCTAGATAAGGAGGAAGCTCAGAATCCTTCAAAACTCCCTTTGGATTTCCTGTCAAGAGAGGAACATTCAAGGATGTTGCAAAGGCAACGAAGTCCTCTGTGAGCTTTGCTATATCTTCCCAATCTGTGCCCTCAGCGCTATAACTCGTATGCCAGGATACAGAAGGAACAAATGCAGTCTCAGACCAAACAAGAATATCTGGATTGCTCTCAATAGCCTCAAGAGAATAGCGTCTTAGATTGTTGAAGTTCTTCAAATAGGTGTTATAGCCACCCTTCCATGAGTCATGATTGTGCTGGACTGTCGCAACGCGCCAGGTTCTGTCGCTCTCCTTATTGTTCCACTCACCAAGCTTTATAGCACCATAGCAGATTGAAGCTACAACGAATACAAAGTAGATGATTACATAAACAAGATTGCTCTTTATATATGTCTTGAATTTAGGTGCTTTCTTATATACAAAATCTCTCAGATAGTTTCCAAGAAAGGCCTGAGGCAGAACCATCAAGAAGATAAGCCCCCAGATTCCAGTTATATCTATGAATTGGATCAATACTCTATAGCGATATAGCGCGTATGCAATATTGCCATAGGGATAGCCTGCAAACCAGCTCTCTGATAGATACGCATAGGATACCCAAATAACAGCCTGCAATAGATAGCCATGCTTTTTAAAGAATCTATCTGCAGCCTTTAGTGCAAGGAAGAGGAACACCATCTCTCCACCCTTGATAATAGGCACCAATAGAATGGCTAATGCATGGAAGCCCTTAAGCCAATAGTTGAAGAATGTGTAATAGGCAAAACCGAAGAAGAAACCATAAATCCATACCAAGGACCAGGTTGTGTTTCTGATTACAGCAAAAACAGGTATTAAAGCAATGAGTGCTATGAAGCCAATGCCATTAGCGCTCATGAAGCCTGGAAATGCTATAGATAATAAAAATGCACTTGCTAATAATACAAGAACCTCAGAACATACAGTCCTGAGGTTTCTTCTAGATTCGATTTCCATCAAATCAATTCTCCTAAAATAGAGTTACTCGTTTGGTCCTTCTGTAAGTTTCCAAACTTCGTCCTTGAGCTCCTTTCCTGGGCGGAATATAGCTACACCATGTCTGTCTACAGCAACTACATCGCCAGTTTTAGGGTTACGAGCCTTTTCTCTACCCTTTCTGATGCGTACCTCGAAGGTACCAAAGCCTCTGAGCTCAATTACGCGGTTATCTTTAAGGCCTTCTTTCACTTCCTCAAACAACTCATCAATAACAGCATGAATGTCTGATCTATTTAGACCAAGCTTATTATGTAGGTTTTCAATGATAGCTGCCTTTGTCAGTTTCTCTTCCATTACAACACCTCAATAATTGATCGATGAACGAATAATTAAGCTAGCTTGTTAAAAGCATGAGCAAGTCTGCTCTTCTTTCTAGCTGCTGTGTTTTTATGGATTAAGCCCTTGCTAGCTGCACTATCAAGAAGCTTTGAGCTTTCAGCAAATGCCTTTGCAGCATCTTCCTTATTGCCAGCTGCTACTGCAGCATCAAACTTCTTTACAGCAGTGCGAACTGTGCTCTTTGCAGCGCGATTCTGAAGACGACGTACTGCTTCCTGGCGTTCTCTCTTCTCAGCTGATTTGTTTGCCATTTATTTCCTCCAAAGATTGACTTTGATTTTAGTATTATGCCGTCATCAGACAGCGTTAAGTAAATTATCATAAAAGAATAATTTAGGTCAATACAAAGTTTTACACAACAACGACTAATCTTCAAGTATATCTTCTAGATAATCTGGATCTACATTCCAAAAGCCTGATTCACTGTCGTACATGATATACTCAAGTGGAATATATAGGCTTCTGCCCTCGCTTCCCTGCAAATGCAATCTTCTAGATAGAATATTTATCTCAGATACCTTCCAGAGCTCTCTGTCTATCTTGATTCTTGTTCCCTCAGGAGGATATCCAGCCTTCTCTTCCATATAGTAGTCATACTCATATGCAAGGCAGCATAGAAGTCTTCCACATGGCCCAGATATCTTAACAGAGTTAAGAGAGAGATTCTGCTCTTTAGCCATCTTTATAGTTACAGGATCCATCTCTCTTGTAATCGAATGACAGCAATAGTCTCTTCCACATACAGATAAGCCACCGATTAATCTCGATTCATCTCTGACACCTATCTGTCTGAGCTCTATGCGCATTCTGAAAACAGATACTAGATCCTTTACAAGGTCTCTGAAATCTACACGCTCCTCAGCTGTGAAGAAGAACAATACCTTAGGCTCTCCAAGAAGAAAGTGAGTAGTTACCAGCTTCATATTGAGCTTATGCTTCATTATCTTCTCTCTGCATAATAGAAGTGCACTCTCTTCCTTGCTATTGTTCTCTTCGTACCTTGCCATCTCTGATGGAGTTGCAAGATGATTTATCCAGACAATATCGCCATCTATCTCTACCTTCTCTGGCTCATGCGCCATCTGGCAGCCAAAGCACGATGAGCATTGATGCTGGTTCTCTTCATTCGGGAGAGTTATATCATCCTCACTCTTTTTAAGGCATGCGCCTCTTGCACATGCACATCCCGGCTTATATGAATGCCCCGGAACTGGAGCTGATGCTACTACAACTCCAAGATCCAAGCCGAATTTTGTCTCATATATGACCTTGGTGCCTGCATATAGAACACTATCCCACGCACAAAGAGAGACATCATTGTATGATGGATTCTTAACAACATAGACATATGCTGACTCAGGCTGTTCTTTTACAGGTTTCTTACTCATATTCTTCAACTATAAACTATTCCTTTCAAATATCAAAACGCAATCAATTCTTTTTGTACTTAACAAAAACATCATTATTGAAGCCTAGAATCATCATGAAGATAGGCTCAAAGAATAATAATCCAAGCACAAATAGGCCGCCATGACCGAATGAACGCGAGAGATTAAGCTTCAGAGAAATATCCAAAAGCATAAGTGCAATACCAATTAAAACAACTGCAGCTATTGCAAAGCCAGGCATTGTATCTACATTTGGATATTGAACGCTGAATGCAGCAGAAGCAAAGGTCAATAGAAGATAAAGGAGGTAGTACTTTCCTGATAAGCAATGCTTATAGAGAATGAAATCGTTGTAAATAGGAATGATTGACTTCCAGCCACTCTCTCCCATCTTATTGAAAATCTTCCATACGCCGATGATATATAGAACGTTATAAGCGATAATACATGCTGTAGATAATAATGCAGCATCAAATATAGCTGTGAAAACCAAAGAAGTTAAAATTAAAGTCAGTACCATATATATACTCCTATCGGCCAAATAATACTTCAATGCTAGCAATTTGACTACATTTCAAGCTAACATTCACGCATGGATAAATTCATTTTAGCCCCGCTTGCAGGCTATACAGATAAAGCGATGAGAGAGCTTGCTCTCTTTTATGGTGCAGATATAGCAGTTACAGAGATGGTAAGTGCAGAGGGTCTCAGCAGAGATAGCATTAAAACCAAAGAGCTATTGGAGAGAGCCGATGGAGAAGAGAGACTCATAATGCAGCTCTTTGCACCAAGTGCAGATCCTATTAAGAGGGCTATGCCAAAGCTGCTTGAGTATAATCCAACAATGATCGATATAAATGCAGGATGCCCTGTAGCGAAGGTTGTTAAGACTGGAGCAGGCTCTGCTCTTATGAAGGAGCCAGAGCGAATAAAGGAAATAGTGAAGGCAATAAAGTCCTTTACAGATATTCCAGTGTCTGTAAAGTTCCGTCTTGGCTGGGATAACAGCTCAATCAACTTCATAGAGTTTGCAGAGAATGCACTTGAAGGCGGAGCAAATGCTTTAACGCTCCACGCAAGGACAAGAAGCCAGGGCTATGCAGGCTTTGCAGACAGAGCTGCCTTCAAGGCTCTTGCCAATGCTTTCAAGTCAAATGATGTCACATTATATGCATCTGGAGATGTTTTCACACCAGAAGATGCTCTTAAGAGAATCAATGAAGATGGAATGGACGGTGTAATGTTTGCACGAGGTGCTATTGGAAATCCTTTTATCTTCAAAGAGACAAAGGAGCTAATTGAGAGGGGCTCCTATGAACTTCCTTCTCCAAAGGAGAGAATAGAAACAGCCTTAAGACACTATGATCTTATGGTCAAATACTATGGCGTCAATGTAGCAGGCCCTGAGATGCGTAAGCATGCAATGGCTTATTTAAAGGGCTTAGAGGGCTCAAAGGAAGCTAAGGCCAGAATAACAAAGGCCATAACAAGAGATGAGTATCTAGCTGCATTTAGGCTTATAGAGCCATCAATCTAGATTGTGATTTCTACTAGATTATCCTCTATTCCAACGATACAGCTTTCATAATAGCCATCACCAGTTGTTCTTGGCCCACTTATGACCTCATAGCCATCACCCCTAAGCCTCTCGGTCAAGGAGTCTACCTTTTCTTTGCTTCCTACGCTGAAGGCTATATGTGCATACCCTGTACGAGCAGGCTCCTTATAAGAATCAATCATATTGGGCTTATTCATGATCTCAAGCGCTACGCCATCTTCAAGAGTAAGGAAATAAGAGCGGAAGCCGCTCTTATTATTGTGGTAAACACAATTAGCTTTTGCGTCAAAGTACTTCATGAAGAAGTCTTTGGCCTTCTCTAAATCATTAACATAAAGTGCTACATGCGAAATTCTCATAGCTATCCTCTGTAGGCATCATCTGCACTATTCCTGAAGCTCTGCTTTTCTAGCCATTCTCGCTCAGCCTCACTTTCAGGGATATCTATCCTCTCTATCTTGAATATGACAGGCCTTGTTCCGTCATTGCAGCAGGTGATCATCATACGCTCATCGTTTGTCCATCCATGCATTATCGAGCCACCCTGCAGGGCTGTATAGATATATCTGCTGACAGCATCCCAAGCCTCTCCGCAGAACCTACCATTCATCAAATGATAGAAATCATCCTGCTCTGCAGTACGCTTTAGAATGAAGGTATCTCCTGGCTTGAAAAATGGACATGGCCCAGACTTAGGATCTGCTAAGTACTTCTCTTGAAGCTCTCTGAATACCTTTGTCTCTAATACTGTTATTCTGCATTCATGCCTCATAGCTTACCTCAACGCAATTATAGCACACATTAAACGAGAGAAAGCTCAAAGATGCATAACTAAGCCTCAAATAGACTTTTGCTCTTTTTTTCTTGAACTCACAATATCTGTGCTTTAACATTTAATTTATCAAAAGGAGAGATAGATGCGTGTTTTAGTGCTTGGTTCAGGAGCAAAGGACCATGCAATAGCTCGCTGGTTCAGCAGGAGCAGTTTGATTTCAGCTCTTTACGTTGCACCAGGTAATTATTGTACTGGCAGATTTGCTATCAATCTACCACTTGTAGATCCAGCAGTGCCTGAGAGTGTATATGATGCTTGCCGTTTATATGACATTGACTTTGTGTTCATAGGTACAGAGGCTCCGCTTTTCACTGGAGTCGTAGAGTATCTTGAAAAGAGAGGCATCGAGGTTTCGGGAGCACCATCAGAGTCTATAAAGCTTGAAGGCAACAAATCCTTTTCTCGTGCATTCACATCAAGACACAATATACCAGTGCCTAAGAACTCGCTCTTTACTGAAATCGATTCCCTTGAGAAGTATCTAAGAAGACATACCGGAGAGCACTTCATAATCAAGAGCAATAGCATAACACCATCAAGAGTCATGCTTGATAGCTCTGATACAGATGCCTTGATAGATTATGCAAAGAATCTCTTTATGCGAGGTCCTGTACTATTAGAGGAATACATATCTGGAATTCCTGTAACTGTAACGCTATTGCTTGATAAAAGCGGTTATCTTACCCTTCCATTTGTAAGTGAATATACAAGAGTAAATAAAGAAAATAAGACTCCGACTGGTGGTATGGGAGCAATATGCCCAGTACCTCTTTCTGATGGAATGATAGAGAGAATAAAGGAAGAGATCATAGATCCAACTCTATATGGCCTCAAATGTGAGCGTCTTCTATATAAAGGCGTTCTGACTCTATCTATCAAGATAAGACATACTGATGCATGTCCTGTTCTTGTTGATTACCATGTAAGATTCAATGATCCAGCAACACAGGCTATGATTCCTATAATCAAGAGCGATATTATCTCAATCCTGTATGCAATGAAGGAGGATAAGGTCAGCAATTTCGTGCTTGAGACAGAGGATGAGTGCACTGTTGCTGTTGTGCTTGCTTCTCCTGGCTATCCTATAAAGCCAGAGATAGGAAAGAAGGTAGAAGGCCTGACAAATGCATTCTTAGGCGATTATCAAGGCAAGCCTGATGTCTTCTGCGGAGCTATACAGAAGAATAAGAATGATGAGGCGATAACCTCAGGTGGACGAAACCTCACCATAGTCGGTAAGGGCGTTAATCTAGAGGAGGCAAATAAAAAAGCGTATACCCTCATCAAAGGTAAACGCTTCAAGGATCTCTGGTATAGAGAAGATATAGGAAATGAATACTTCAGGCTTTAGTCCTTCTGTATTCATATAGAAGAATACCTGCGGCTACAGATACATTCAAGCTATCTATATGACCTCTCATAGGGATAGAAATTATGTGGTCGCAGTTCTTTCTCACAAGAGAAGACATTCCGCTACCCTCACTTCCCATTACGATTGCTGTTCGCTCTGGGAATTCAATAGAATAGGACTCTTCACCTGCCATGTCAGCACCGTAGATCCAGAATCCATTCTTCTTGAGAAGCTCTATCTCGCGAGAGAGATTGGTAACAACAGCTATATTCACATATTGTGCTGCTCCTGAAGATACCTTTACTACTGTCTCATTAGCCTGTACGCTTCTTCTCTCTGGAACTACTACTAGATCAACACCGAACTGATCAGATGAACGGAGAATAGCACCTAGATTATGTGGATCAGTAATACCATCAAGAATCAATACAACAGCACTCTGTCCCTCCTTAAGAGATGAGCAGAAGCTATCGATTGATACCTCTGTTATTCTGCTAGCACCGCGTCTTGCCCCGCCAATATCTAGAAGCGCGCCTCTAAGATCTGCATCCGGGAGCATTCTATCTAGCTCTGCCTTACTTAACTTCTTAACAGCTACCTTTCCAGTTGCACGTGCTTTATTCTCAAGAGCTGCAAGCTTATCTCCACCTCCACGCTGAAGATAGAGAGTTGAACCCATACCTGCTTTTTTTAGAGCTTCCTCAATTGCATGGAAGCCATAGACTTTTTCACCCATAGTGCTAAAACTTTATTGAATTGAAAAGCTCTAGTCAAGCTAGAGCTCTGAATTATACTCCATTGGAGTTGGCTTATCTGTGCTCTTCATCTCATCAGCCAGCTGCTGCATAAGCTTCTTCTCCTTAAGTCCCATTCTCTTTGGAATAGCAACGACAAGACGAAGATACATATCACCTCTTGCTGTGCTTCTGAATATTGGAGCACCCTTTCCCTTAAGTCTCAAGACCTTTCCATTCTGTGTGCCAGCAGGAACTGTAACAAGCACATCTGTACCATCTACAGTAGGAACCTGGATCTGTGCACCAAGAGATGCCTGTGTAATTGAGATAGGAATCTGCAGATAGATATCACTTCCAGATCTCTCAAAATATCTGTCTTCCTTGACACTTACAAATATTACAAGATCACCTGCAGGTCCACCATTAGCACCTGCATCACCCTTGCCTCTAGCTGTAAGCCTTGTTCCATTATCTGTACCAGCTGGGATAGTAACAATGAGCTTCTCCTGCTTTCTCTCAACACCCGTACCATGACAATAAGAACATGGATTATCTACAACAAAGCCTGTGCCTCTGCAGCTTTTACAGGTTGTAGCCATCTGGAAAAATCCATTGCCACTTGCAACCTGGCCTGTACCACCACAGGTTGGACATGTTCTCTTACCACTTCCGCCAGCTCCACCGCAATGAGAGCAAGCAACATCATGGAAGAATACTATCTCCTTCTTAACTCCGAACAGAGCTTCCTTGAAATCAATGCTCAAATCATATCTTATAGACTGTCCCTGACTTGGAGCATTGGGGTTACGCCTAGACTGTCCACCGCCGAAGAATGATCCGAATATATCGCTGAAGGCACCACCACCGGAGAATATATCGCTGAAATCACGGTATACATTGGAGTAATCTCCGCCTCCACCCATTCCATCAACCCCAGCAAAGCCATGCTGGTCATACATGCTACGCTTCTTAGAATCAGATAGAACCTCATAAGCCTCACTAGCTTCCTTGAATCTCTCCTCTGCTTCCTTATCGTTAGGATGTGTATCTGGATGGTTGGCCATCGCAATCTTTCTATAGGCCTTCTTTATCTCATCGTCTGTAGCTGTCTTACTGACGCCCAGAACCTCATAATAATCACGCTTTGCCATTTATCTTACCTACTATGAGAGAAAGCAGCACTTTTCATGCTGCTTTCATCATCTCTCTAAGCTTTGTTATTTTACTTCTTCGAAGTCGGCATCAACAGAGCCATCGTCGTTCTTGCTTGAGCTCTGACCAGCATTAGCGTTAGCACTGCTATCAGCACTACCTGCTGCAGCGCCCTGGCTCTGAGCCTGCTGAGCAGCCTCATATACCTTCTGGCCTAGCTGCATAGAAGTCTGCTGTACCTTCTCTGTCTTAGACTTAAGCTCATCTGCTGATGCATTAGCTGCAATAGCATCCTTAAGCTCCTTGATAGCTGCTTCAATGTTGCTCTTCTCGTCTGCAGTGATCTTATCGCCATAGTCCTTAAGAGCCTTCTCAGTAGCATATACAGTAGACTCTGCATTGTTCTTAGCTTCGATAGACTCTCTAGTCTTCTTATCTTCCTCAGCATGAGCCTCAGCATCCTTAACCATCTTATCAATCTCAGACTCTGAAAGACCTGAAGAAGATTCGATTCTGATCTTCTGCTCCTTTCCTGTTCCAAGGTCCTTAGCAGATACATGAACAATGCCGTTAGCATCAATATCGAAGGTTACCTCAATCTGTGGAACTCCACGTGGAGCTGGAGCAATGCCTTCAAGGTTGAAGTTACCAAGAGTTCTGTTCTGGCTAGCAAGCTCTCTCTCACCCTGTAGTACGTGAATAGATACTGCTGTCTGGCCATCTGCTGCTGTTGAGAAGATCTGGCTCTTTCTTGTAGGAATTGTTGTATTTCTCTCAATGAGCTTTGTTGAAACACCACCAAGAGTCTCAATGCCAAGTGAAAGTGGAGTTACATCAAGAAGAAGAACATCCTTTACATCACCCTTGAGAATACCACCCTGAATAGATGCACCAACTGCAACTACCTCATCTGGGTTAACACCCTTATGCGGCTCCTTACCAAAGAGCTTCTTAACCATCTCCTGTACCATAGGAATTCTTGTAGAACCACCAACTAGAACAACCTCATCAATCTGATCAGCTGTCAAGCCAGCATCCTTGAGTGCGTTCTGGCATGGTACCTTAGTTCTCTCAACGAGAGCTGTGATCATCTGCTCGAACTTTGCACGTGAAAGTTCCTTCTGCAGGTGCTTAGGACCTGTTGCATCAGCTGTGATGAATGGAAGGTTGATTGTTGTGCTTGTAGAAGAGGATAGAACAATCTTAGCCTGCTCTGCTGCTTCCTTTAAGCGCTGAAGTGCCATCTTATCCTTAGATAGGTCAATGCCTGTCTCGCTCTTGAAGTCGCTTACAAGCCAATCTATGATAACCTGATCGATGTTATCACCACCAAGGTGAGTATCACCATTAGTTGACTTAACCTCAAATACGCCATCACCAAGCTCAAGGATTGAGATATCGAATGTACCACCACCGAAGTCGTATACAGCAATCTTCTCTTCCTTTGATGAATCCTTACCAAAGCCATATGCAAGAGCAGCAGCTGTAGGCTCGTTTACGATTCTCTTAACATCCAAGCCTGCGATTCTTCCAGCATCCTTAGTTGCCTGACGCTGTGCGTCGTTAAAGTAAGCTGGAACTGTGATTACAGCCTCATGCACCTCTTCGCCAAGGAAATCCTCAGCTGTCTTCTTCATCTTCTGAAGAACGATAGCGCTTATCTCCTGTGGGCTATATAGCTTTCCATCAATGTCTACTCTGATTTCATCATTTGCACCAGCAACAACCTTGTAAGGAACCATTTTGATCTCTTCAGATACCTCATGGAACTTTCTTCCCATGAATCTCTTAATAGAATAAACAGTCTTCTCAGGGTTTGTTACCATCTGGTTCTTAGCAGGCTTACCAACAAGACGATCCTCGCCCTTGAAGCCTACTACAGAAGGAGTTGTTCTATCTCCTTCGCTGTTTGCGATAACGACTGGCTCGTTACCATCCATAACTGCTACGCAGCTAGTTGTTGTACCAAGATCAATACCAATAATCTTTCCCATTTCATTTTCTCTCCATCTAATATTCTGAATATGCTTTTATGAGCTTTTGCTC
>CAVHSB010000025.1:0-18879 GCA_963638635.1 Flexilinea sp. | reverse complement strand
TTATTTTCGATTTTACAAAGGACAAGGACCTGTTATCTTCTTATACCCAAAACGAAATGTTCTTTTAAAAGTTAATTTGATGCGTATCTCCTATAACACCAGCCTCCATCTACATTTCCTGAGGGGGCCTTCGCACCTTCGTGATTATCCATCTTCAATATGTGCCTGAGAGTCTCCTTTATGTCATAAGCCCTGTAATATCTGGGAGTCATCACTCTGATTATATGAATTGTCTCCTTTTGCCTGTCATTAAGATCCTCAGGAGCCTTGCCTACAGCATATGATGAGCCTTTTATGCGTTTGGCCTTCCCTTCCTTCTTCTCATTATGCGCAAGCTTAAGCAATCTATTTGTACCGACCATCTCTTCTCCTTGTTTGCTTTTTGCAATTACACAATAAAAGAAAAGAGATTTACAGTCACTCTGGTAACTCAAAAAGAATGCCACACGACTTTTATATCAATGTGGCACCATATAAGCTCAAAAGCTCTTATTTCTTCATACCTCTTAGCTTCATAGCAAGCTGAGGCTTGACGATAGTCCCGGGACCAGCAATACAGCCATTTTCACAGCACATAACCTCAACCAAATCAGCCTCAGGAGCTCTCCTCTCCCACGTCTTCATAAGTCTAACAGTCTTCTTATCAAGACCATTTATAGACATGATCCTAATATTCTGATCCTTCTCCTCATAGCGCTTTAATACACAGCCAGCAACACCACCAGTTACAGCGAAGTCTCTGCAATCCTCGAAGGAGGAAGTATCACCCATATCAGCACTTTCAATGCTTTGGGTATCAATGCCCTTTGCTACGAATATAGAAGCAAGCTCTGCAAATGTGATTACCCCATCAATTGTATCTCTATACTTCTTTGCAGCCTCAACACGCTTAGCTAGACATGGTCCGATGAATACAGTCTTATATCCCGGATATCTCTTTCTGCATAGCTCTGCAGTATATCCCATAGGAGAAAGGCTATCTGAATATCTAGTCTTAAGGTATGGAATATGATTCTCAATAAGCTCCATCCAAGCTGGGCAGCAGGAGGTAGTCATGAAGCCAGCCTTGCTATCAATCTTCTCCTCAAGCTCCTTAGCCTCATTTACGCTTGTAATCTCTGCGCCCTCTGCAACTTCAACGACCTCCGTAAAGCCAGCAGCCTTTATAGCCGCCTTGATTTGACCAAGAGTACCAGAGAACTGGCCATCTATAGCAGGAGCAATCATAGCGACAATCTTATCGTTATTCTTAAGCATCTTAGCAACAGGGAATAATCCAGACCTCTCAACTATTGCACCAAAAGGACAGGATCTTACACACTTTCCGCATCCAATGCACTTAGCATGATCGACCTCTGCAACGCCATTCTCATTCTTCTTAATAGCATCAACAGGGCAAGCCTCCTCACATGGGACTGGAATATGGACAACGGCATGGAAAGGACAAACCTCCATACACTTACCACACTTAATACATCTATCTTCCTGAATATGAGCTCTGCCATTTAAGAACACAATTGCATCCTTAGGACAATTGGACATACATGGACGAGCAAAACAGCCTCTGCAGCCATCAGAAATCCTATATACAGACTTAGGACAGCCAGAGCAGCCAGTTGAGATAGTAGTAAGAATAGGTAGTGGTGGCTTATCTTCATTGATGACATCCTCGATATAAGAGGATAGAGAGCGATACTCATCATCATCCTTCTCAATATTCACACCAGCAATTGCCATTATTCTGTATCTGACAAGAGCACGTTCCTTATAGATACAGCAGCGATTAGGAGTCCTATCCTTAGGGATTATATCGATAGGAAGTCTATCAGCAGTCTCTACAAGATCTCCTTCAAAGAAATGCTTTAAGACTGCCGTATCAATTTTACGCTTCATTAAGGTATATTGGTTATTTATTTCAAGCATTCTTGACTGCCTCCGAAAGCAGCTTACAGAACATCTCTGGGGTCACAGAGCTGTATATCTTATCATTGATTGAAACAAAAGGAGCATTGCCATTGCCAACACGGCACTCTCCAAGACATGGACATCCTTCAATTTCGCATTCAGCTAAAACAGCTGGATCCACGAAATCATTGTAAAGGAGAAGATCTGCACCACCCTGAACAAAACAAGCTGTTCCAAGACAGATCTTAACTTTGACTTTATTCTTCATTTTATATCCTCCTACAGATACTCTTGTGAAGTTTCTTTTAAATATATATCCTCAAGTGCCTTTCTAAGGCGCCCGATTATTGTTCTCCTTATTCCGATTTCCACCGGAATATTAGGATCCTGATGAGCCTCATTGATCTTAGTGCCAACAATGAAGTGAACCTGATCACTATCTAGCAAAATCTCGACAAAGCGTTTAGCTGGGTCATCCTGAAGCTCTGAGGGATTGATACGCTTCTCAAGTATAGTCGCAACACGCGATAAAGTAAGCATACCCTCTGTAACTAGATCAGCCCCGTCCATATGGCTTGCAGGAGGAACATCCTTCGACCAGCACTTCATATCTACAGTGAGCTTCTTTCCTAGCACTCTAGAAACAATCTGCGCAGTTGTTCCTCCAGATATTATCTTTCTACCATCAAAGGCCTTTATCTTCTCACATAAAAGCTCATCTGATTCCTTTGAGAATGGAGGCCCTGTAACTACAAGAGTCCTTCTAGGCCTTCTTATATACACAACAGAGCATGTAATGTCATCCTTAGATGAGAATCCATCTAAGCTGTTTGCCTTATTGACTATCGCTCTGCTTAATTCTCGAGAGGAGATATCAGGATCCTTTGCAATCTCTTCCTTGATGAAAGCTGCAACACCGTCAAGCCTCCAGCCAAGAGGAAGAGCCTTACCAAGTCCTGATTGAGTTACACCATCACTGAAGGTTATAAGACGATCTGAGGGAGATAAAGAGAAGGAAGACGAAGCAACAACCTCTTTCTTGAACGCGCCCTCTCTTTGAAGCTCGCTTCTTTTTCTATCCCAATTTATCTCTTCATCTCCGTGAAATCTCAAGGAAGGTGGGTTATCATACTCAACCAGGTTGACCTCGATATCCTCATTGTTCTCCTTGTATCTTATATCTGCAATAGTGAAGGTTGAGTAGCTTATCTTTCTCTCCTTGCAAACAGGAAGTGTATCCATAATAATCTTCGCAGAGTGATTCAAATCAATAGGAGAGAATGATAGCTTATGCGCCATATGAGCAGTCAGGGATGCAAGCACATTAGCCTTGACTCCGCTTCCAAGCCCATCGGATAATGTTGCAACTATCTGATTGTTCTCAGGATTTCTTGAGAGAAGAAAGACATCTCCGCCTATCTTCTGGCCATGCTTATAAATCTGAGCGTAATCAACATCTATGAATATATTATTCATGAAAGCGCTCCATTATCATCTTCGGTAAAGCCCTCACCCTCATCATTGCTTCCATGAACGCTGAAAGCATCAATAAGAGAATTGAGCATGATCTCAGTCTCTGCAGCGTTCTCACCAAGAAGAGATGCAATCTGCTGTACAGTCTCTAGCGACTTCTGTATTACATCCTCAGCCTTCTTAACAACAGTCTCTCGTCTTACAGTAGGTGATGTAATATCCTCAAACATCGCGCCAAGAAGTCTCTTCTTCTCAACCAGGAAGAAGGTAACACGCAGGAACTTGTCTCTATAGTGCATCCTGTATTGCCCAGGATGAGCAATATAGAATTGATCCTTGAATTTATCTGCAAATGGAATGAAGCGCTCAACAGGAAGACCCTTTACCATATTAAGCACATTCTGATCTACAAAGCCCTCCTCCATATCTCCAAAGAGATCTAGGAAACGAGTATTGCAATCGGCAATCTTAAGCTCTTGATCAACTATTACAATGCCATTCGGTATTGTACGCAAAAGCACGTCGACCTTGCTCTCAGCTTCCTTACGCATCTTTGTGACGCACATCTCAGCCTCTGCCATGCCAGATAGATATGCAATAGCCATATCTCTGCAAGTATTATAGCCACATCCGCCACAATTGAGCTCATCAGCCTTAGTGACCTTGCCAAGTTCTACTAGAGTCTTCTTTATGACATTCTCATTAAATTCCTTCTTAAAGCCATCCTCTCTAGCAGGGCCACCGCTCTTTAAAATGCCATAGCCCTTTCTCAAAAGCTCATCTGCAAATTCTCTATCCCCCTTGAAGAGCTCACTCTCCTTGACCCTCTTTAAGGAATAGAGAGAGGCATCCCTTTTCTTCTGTGCAATAGATTCTCTCTTGCCACAGCCAGGCCCATTTATGCAACCACCATCACAGGCAAGCATCTCCAAAAAGACATTGCTATCTGTCTTCTCTCTCAGAGTTCCCGTAATCTGATCAATCCCAGACAAAGCTATAGCCTTTGAGTCCTCTCTAGCCTCCCAATATGGAGAACTATCAATCTGTCCAGACTCTATTGGATATATAGTTGCACGCCCCGCTTTAGCTGGAATAAAGTCAATATCCTTTGCATCAACATCCTCAAGCCTTATATTCTCTCTATTAAGCCATTCATTCACTTCCTTGAATGAAAGCGCAAAATCTGGATATCCAGGTGTAAGCTCTGCTTCTATCTTCTTAGCAATACAAGGTCCGATGAATACGATTATTATCTCATCGCCATATAAATGCCTTAAGTATGCGCTATGCACCTGCAAGGGTGATGGAATTGGAGAGAGTCTTTTAACATCCTCAGGATAATACTTCTTAATGAGCTCAACAACAGTAGGACAGGAGGTACCTATCCATGGAGCCTCTCCATTATGATCCTTTAAATATAAATCAGTAGCCTCTGTAACAAGCTCTGCGCCTATAGCAGTCTCGCTTATAGCGCTGAAGCCAAGAGTGTAGAGTGAAGTTAGGAACTTCTCCTCAACTCCCTTATATTCAGATGCAAAGGAAGGAGCTATAGAGCATATGACCTTACGACCTGACTCTATTGCAAGCTTAACTCTCTCAACATCATCTCTTACCTTCTTCGCATTATTAGGACAGACATGAACGCACTTACCACAGAATATGCAACGCTCCTTGAGTATCATAGCATTGCCATCCTTGATCTGTATGGCTTTAACAGGGCAGGATCTTACGCACTTATAGCAATCTCGGCAGCTGGTAGTTTCAGTATAAATAGGATATAGCATTACCTTTCTATCTCCTTTTTCAGAAGATCAATAACGCAATCAGAGGAAATTGCACTATACTCTTTGCCTGCAATCCTTATGTGTGGACCACTATTGCACTTCTCAAGACACAAATGCCCAACAAGCTCCACCACCTCTGATAGCTCATTTTCTGTAATGTAATTTTCGATATCACCCAATATCTGGCTATTGCCGCGTGCAAAGCAGCTAGAGCCCATGCACAGCTCTACTCGGACCTTCTCCACTTATTTGATTCCTTCTGATAAATCTAGACTATTCCAACATTTAATAGAAGTCAACAAAACTCTTCAATCCTTATAATAATGTACCTTTGATGAATAAAAAACCTGCAAATATTCTCTAAATGCAGGTTTAATGTGAACATGATAATATCAAAATGCAGAAATGCACAATCAGAACAGATCGTCGTGATCTAAATCTACTCCAGCTGTACCATATTTCTTCCTGAGCTTGACAGAAAGCACTGCAAATGATGTCGCAAGGTCAGTTCTTTGCATAACTACATCCTCAGGAAGCTTAAGATCCTTTGGAGCAAAGTTCCATATAGCTCTAATTCCGCATTTAACAAGCAAATCAGCAACTGATTGAGCAGCCTGGGCTGGTACTGTTATAACAGCAATTGAAACTCTATGAGTCTTTATATATTGATTTATTTGATCAATAGGAAGAACAGTAAGAGAGCCGATCTTAGTCCCAACCTTAGCAGGGTCCTTATCAAAGGCTGCGACTATTCTAAGTCCATATGCATCAAAGCCCTCATATTGTGCTATAGCTGTGCCAAGGTTACCAGTTCCGACAATGAGAGCATCAGCTGTATTGTCCCATCCTAAGACATGCGTAATCGAATCGATGAGCTCATCGATTACAAAGCCAACCTTAGGTTTTCCTTCAATACCCGTGCATGAGATATCCTTTCTAACCTGAATAGGCTTCAGGCCTAATTCATCGGCAAGAACAGTAGCACTTATATATTGCATTCCAGCTCGTTGATTCTGCTTAAGTATTCTTAAATAAGATGGGAATCGCTTTACTGTAGGGATTGGAATTACCTTATTGTCACTCATTATTTTCTCCTTAAAGTATCAATAACCTCTTCATAAACAACCTTAGGTGTAGATGCACCGGCTGTTACTCCTATTATATAATAGGAAAAGACTTCTCTCGGCAATTCATCTGCTCCTTCAACTAAATAAGAATTAGCGCAATGCGATTTTGCAAGATCATAAAGCTCCTTTGTATTAGCGCTCATTCTATCTCCGACTATCACAAAGGCCTCAACCTCGTCTCTGATTTTCTCAACACCAAGACGTCTCATGCGGGATGCAGAACAGATAGAGTTAAGGAATCTTATCTTTATAGATAGCTCTGAGCTTCGCTTAATGATTCTATCAAGCTCTAAGTCTGAGAAGGTAGTCTGAAGCAAAGCGCTATAAGAGAGTGCTCTATCTAAGCTATCCAAATCCTCAGCTTTGGTGATTACCCGCGTCACACTACTAGCAGCACCAATAAGCGAGACAACCTCTGCATGCTTTGGATAGCCTATTATAAGAAGATTGCCTCGTTCCTTTCTAATAAGAGATTGATTTCTCATGACAACAGGACAGGTTGCATCAATGAGCTTGAAGCCCTTTGCTATGAAGCTCGCTCGCTCGCTATCTGCTATTCCATGAGCTCTGATGATAAGATATCCAGGCTCAACATCATCCGGAGAATATATACTCTTAATAGAGAGCTTATCAAAATAAGCGATAACTCTCTTATTATGGACAATCTCGCCATAGAAGTAGCATGGCATGTTCTCTCTCTTAGCCTGCTCTGCAGCTTCAAAAGCCTTGTTAATAGCACTCTCTACACCAGAGCAGAAGCCTAATTTCTCTGAGACGATTACTCTTCTCTCAGACAAGTGAATAATCCTCTCTCTTCTTTTCCTTGATTTTGTTGATTGGACTTACTCTGTTAAACAGGGAGAGAAGACCAGAAGCAATGAAGTTAGATGAATAAGCACCAACGACAATGCCCCATGTGAGATTTATAGCAAACAGCTTGATATCTCCAGTTGCAAAGATTGCAAGAGGAACTATCGCACAAAGAGTTGTCAAGCTTGTAATGATAGTTCTTGTAAGAGACTGTCTCACAGAGAGATTGATAAGATTATCAACACTCTCCTTAGGGTTCTCTGCAATATTCTCTCTTACTCTGTCAAATATTACGATAGTGTTATTGAGAGAGTATCCAATGATTGTAAGTATAGCAGCTATAGTTGTTGCAGACACCTCAAGGCGGAATATAACAATGAGAGAGAGCATCATCAATACATCATGGAACAAAGCAATGATTGAAGAAATTGCATAGGCAAGCCTGAATCTCAATGAGATGTATAAGAGAATCAATAGTATAGCAAGCAGAATTGCATAGCAGGATGACTTTAAAAGAGATGATGAGAACTTAGGTCCAACAAAGTCGGATTGCATTACAACTACATTCTCTTCTCCAAAAGCTGCAGAAAGTGCATTGTTTACTCTATTCTCGACCTCGCCTTGGGTCTCGCCATCAGCTACATTTACTCTTACCTGGAAGTATCCCGCATTAGCGTTTCCAAGAGTCTGGATATTTGCATTTCCAAGCCCAGCAAGAGATGCTCTGATATCCTCAATATTTACATCACGAGTAGGAGTTGCAAAGTTAAGTCTGGTCCATGAATCAGTCAAGGTTGCAGGAAAGCCAAAGCCAGATACGAGATTCTCAACAAGAAGCTCCTCATTCTGGACCTTAACCTCAAGACCATCAGACTTCATCTTCGCAGCCAGCTCCTTGACTGTCTTGTAGCTATCTGCCTGATAGCTAAAGGTCTGAACGCCAGAAGAGCTTCTGTATTGGAGGGTAAGAACACCTGAGTTCACAGATAGAGTTGCGCTATCGCTTCCATTATATCTTACATACAAGCCCAATGGAGCTATCTGGACACGTTCAGAAAAGCCTGATCCAAAGTCAATACCTGTATTGAAACCACCAAATACAAAGAAGCAAATAAGCCCAATCAAAATGAAAGCGGCAGATGCTCCAATTGCAGCATATTTATATTTAATCACTTCAAATGGCTTTTTATCTTTCATGATTCTTCCTCCATGAGAGCTTTACTGATCCCTTATCCTCTCTTACGATAAGATCGAAGATCAAATGAGATACAAACAATGCTGTAAATAGTGAGCATGCAACACCTATTGCAAGAGTATTAGCAAAGCCCTTTACAGAGCTGGAGCCGAAGATTGAAAGCACAACCGCAGCAATGATAGTAGTCACGTTAGAGTCCATAATAGTCCAGAAAGCCTTTCCAAAGCCTGCCTTGACAGAGTCATAGATAGAGGCTCCGATTCTTAGCTCTTCCTTTATTCTCTCATATATGATTACATTTGCATCTATTGCCATACCCAAGGTAAGAACAAGACCTGCAATGGATGCAAGTGTGAGTGTAAAGTTCATAGCAGATAAAACAGCTATCATCATGTAGAAATTCATCAAAAGAGCAAAGTCTGCGATAAAGCCTGCAGGGCCATAGTAAATAGCCATGAAGATGATAACAAGAAGAATACCTGCAAGAATTGCCTTCAGCGCAACAGATACAGCGTCGTCTCCGAGAGTTGCTCCAACAGACTGCTGAGATAGAACCTTAAGATCAATTGGAAGAGCAGCTGTCTTCAAAACTATAGCAAGTGAGCTAGCCTCTTCCTCGCTAAAGCCACCAGAGAGCTGTACGCTATCCTGGATTGCACTATTGATAGTTGCAACGCTCTTTACCTTTCCATCCATTACTACAGCAAGCTGAGCACCAATATTAGCCTTAGTCAGCTGATAGAAAATCTTTCCACCCTCACTATCTAGATGGAAGTTGATAACAGGTCTCAGGCTTTGATTATCCTTGCTTACCTCTGCACTATCAAGATGGATGCCATCGAGACCAATCTCATCATTGATTACAACGAGGCTCTCAAGTGTTTCAATGCCATATTCATCCTCTGTATAGTAGCCTGCAAGAGTTTTGCCAGCTGGAATATAGCTTGGAGTTATCATCTGGCCATCATCTGAGAAGATTGAGCTAGGATTTCTCTTATAAGCTGCATTTACTTCCTTAGTAAGTGCACTATCAACAAGCTGGAAGGTAAGAGACCCACTACCTCTCAGGAATGAGTTAACACGCTCTGGATCAGCTTCTCCTGGAACCTCAATCAATATCTGATCACTTCCCTGAAGACGGATATCTGGCTCAGAAACTCCGAATTGGTCAATACGAGATGTAAGAATGTCGATATCATCACTTAAGAGCTTTGTAAGCTCTTCCTTAGTTGGCTCTGCGCCAGTCTTCTCAACATAGCTATCGATATCTGCCTCAAGAAGAACAGACATGCCGCCTCTTAGATCAAGGCCTAGCTGCAATACTCTGCTAGAGAGTCTCTTAACAGCCATGATATCTTCTCTATAAATGCTCTCTGATGCCTCAAAGCACGCTGATTCGCTATCAAATGAAGATAAAAGAGCCTTAACTGTCCACTCCTTCGGAGCTGATTTGCCATTCTTCTTCAAAGCTGCCTTTGCAGCTGGAATAAGAGCTTCAAACTTCTCAGGCACAGCAGAATCCGGAGATGATGAGAAAAGCGCCTTAAGCTCTCTTACATCCCTAGATGCCTGACCTCTAGAATATTCACGTATCTGTAAATTGGTTCCTGCAGCTAACTCCTTTAGGCTATTTGGAGTAAAGCAATACCACTTGATTGTAGGTGTAAGCAGCATAGCTCCTACAACAAGCACTAATAGGACCAATAGAATGCGTCCTGTCTTTTTCAAAACATTCCTCCCATAAGGAAAATGGGCAAGATTTCTCCTGCCCCCTTTTCAAATAATCAAAAAGCCGTGCTTCTTATTTATTCTCTGATTCTGCTTCTGCCTTTGGCTCTTCTGCCTTAGCTTCTTCACTCTTCTTTGGTGCGCTCTTAGCAGCTTCTTTATTTGTTACTGTTGAAATAGCGCTCTTGTTGAACTCAATTCTAGCACTGTCATCGACCTTAACAACGATTGTGCTCTCTTTAACAGCAACTACAGTACCATGGATACCTCCGATAGTTACTACCTTATCGCCCTTCTTAAGAGAATCAAGCATTGCCTTAGCCTCTTTATCTCTCTTCTTCTGTGGTCTGATAATCAGGAAATAGAAGATGAGAATAATCAATACAAATGTAACAAGAGTTGTTACCATAGAGCCTGAAGAGGATGCGTCAGCAGCCATCAAAGCAATCAATGCGTTCATAAAATACCTCGTTTTTTTCGATACTACAAAAGCTAACATCTATTGTCATATAGGTCAAGGTAATATCACTGTTGCACTGTGTTGCAAAATATCAATCTCTTTTGATTGGGCTATTCTCAAACCTCATGTTAAAATTCTAGCAGTATATATAAGGAGGAGCGTATGGTTGTTAACACTGGTGCTCTTATAATCGTAGCTGTATACCTACTAGGTATGCTTGCAATTGGTTTTGTTGTTGGAAAGCTCAAAATCAAAGACAGCGAAGACTACATGCTTGCAGGAAGAAGAATGGGGCTCTTCATGATTGCCTTTTCACTATCTGCTAACAACATCGGCGGTGGCTCAACTACAGGATTAGCCGGTAAAGCATTTGGTGCTTGGGGAATGAGTGCAATATGGTATGTTCTTGCAGCATCCATTGCTATGATTCCGCTCGCATTCTTTGCACCCAAAATCAGAAAGGTTCTAGCAGTAACCATTCCTGAGGTAATCGGAAGAAGATTCGGAAAAGGTAGTAGCGTGTTCTCTGCAATACTCAACATCCTAGCACTATTCTGTCTAACCTCATCACAGGTTGCAGCATCTGGATCTGTAGTATCTACTCTTACAGGTATTCCTCTTAATGTATGCTTGATAATCGCAGGATTAGTAATAGTCCTCTACACAACTCTCGGTGGAATGATAGCTGACCAGATTTCAGATCTTGTTCAATTCATCATCATTCTACTTGGACTAGCTATTGCAACTCCTTTCGTACTCAAAGGTGCAGGTGGATGGCAGGCCCTCAGTGCAAAGCTACCAGATGCAAAACTCGATTTCACTAGCATTGGCTGGGTTGTAATCATTGGATATATCTTCAACTACTTCTGCACATTCCTATCAGGACCGGAGATGATCAGCCGCTTTGAATCAGCCAAGGATGAGAAAACAGCATTCAGCGCATCACTTCTATCTGGCGTACTGATGGCAGCTATGGCTGTATTCCCAACACTTCTAGGACTTGCAGCTTATGCAGTTAAGGACAGTCTACCTGGTGTTACAGGAGGAACTGCAATGATGGCAGTAACTAATGCATTTGCACCGACCTTCATCACAGGCTTAGTATCTGCTGCGATAATATCTGCAACAATGTCTTCTGCTGACTCTAACCTGCTATGCATGTCTACCATGGTTATGAATGATATGATCATTCCATACTCCAAGAAGCAATTCACAGATAAAGAGAAAATCTTCTACACAAGAACCTGTAACGTTATATTCTGCGTAATCGCAATGCTTATATCTATGATGAAGATAAACATTGTAACAATGAACACCTTCGCATTCGCTATACGCTGCGCAGGTCCATTCGCTGCTTATGGTCTTGGGCTTGTAATACCACGTGCAACAAAGCACTCAGGTCAGATTTCTATCATTACAGGAACCATAGGCGTAGTTGTATGGCAGATTCTATCTGGCGGCGACTTCTATCTTGGAATTCTTCCAGTAGTATTCGGCTGTGCTGTTGGAACATTGACCTTCTTCGTTGTTAACGCAATTGAATGGAGGATGGGCATAGAACCAGCTCCAACAGCTTATATAGAAGAATAACACAATCAGAGGTGTCAGAGATGGCACCTCTTTTATTGACCCAAAACGACTCTGCCACTATATAGGCCATCTAATTCCTTGCTGATAAATCCTCACTTGCTAGTGCTTGATGCTATGCTGTTTACTGCTAAAGCCTTAACTAAGCTGACTTTTCTTAAAAGGTCATAAAAATAGTCCCAAGCCGAAGCAAGGGACCAATTTAGAGAGATGACTATTACATCATACCCATGCCAGCCTGGTTAGCTGGAGCCTGAGCAGGCTCTGGGGCTGGGATATCTGTTACAGCACACTCTGTTGTTAGGATAAGAGATGCAATAGAAGCTGCATTCTGAAGTGCTGAGCGAGTTACCTTAACAGGGTCGATAATACCACTATCTACCATGTTAACCCATTGCATTGCGTTAGCATCGAAGCCTACGCCGTTCTTTTCGTTCTTGCATCTGTCAGCGATGATAGATCCATCAACACCAGCATTCTCTGCAATCTGTCTGATTGGCTCCTCAAGAGCTCTCTTAACGATCTTGTATCCAACCTTCTCTTCTTCTGAGAGTGCTGAAAGATCCTTCTTCTCAAGCTCCTTAACAGCCTGGACAAGAGCAACACCACCGCCAGGGATAACACCCTCTTCAATAGCTGCACGAGTTGCAGAAAGAGCATCCTCTACTCTGTGCTTCTTCTCCTTGAGCTCAACCTCTGTAGCTGCTCCAACGTTAACAACTGCAACGCCACCTGCAAGCTTAGCAAGTCTTTCCTGGAGCTTCTCTCTATCGTAGTCTGATGTGCAATCAGCAATCTGAACCTTGATCTGAGCAATTCTGTCTCTGATAGCTTCATTAGAACCTGCACCATTGATAATAGTTGTATTCTCTTTATCAACAGTAACTCTCTTAGCCCTACCAAGCATTGGGATATCTGCATTCTCAAGCTTCATACCAAGCTCTTCTGTGATTACCTGACCACCTGTAAGAACAGCAATATCTTCAAGCATTGCCTTTCTTCTATCGCCAAAGCCAGGAGCCTTAACAGCTACAACATTCAAGGTACCTCTTACTGCGTTGAGTACCAAGGTTGCGAGAGCCTCGCCATCAACATCCTCAGCAATCATCAATAGAGGCTTGCCCGACTGTGCAATCTTCTCAAGAAGTGGAAGAAGATCCTTCATATTAGAAATCTTCTTATCGTAGATGAGGATGTAAGGGTTATCAAGAACAGCATTCATTGTGTCTCTGTTGTTGCAGAAGTAAGCTGATAGATAGCCTCTGTCGAACTGCATGCCTTCAACGAAGTCTACAGTAGTCTCGATAGTCTTAGACTCCTCAACTGTGATAACGCCATCTTTACCTACCTTATCCATTGCATTAGCAATCTCATCACCGATAGATCTATCGTTATTAGCAGAAATAGAAGCAACCTGAGCAATCTCTTCCTTATCCTGGATCATCTTTGCTTCTTTCTTGATTACCTCAACTGTATCCTGTACTGCCTTATCGATACCACGTCTGATGCCCATTGGGTTAACACCAGCTGCAACACTCTTCATGCCTTCCTTTGTAATAGACCAAGCAAGAACAGTAGCTGTAGTTGTACCATCACCTGCAACATCGTTAGTCTTAGCTGCAACTTCCTTAAGAAGCTGTGCGCCCATATTCTCAAAAGGATCCTCAAGCTCAATCTCTCTAGCTACAGATACGCCATCCTTTGTTACAGTTGGTGCACCGTACTTCTTATCAAGAAGCACTAGACGGCCTTTAGGTCCTAGTGTTGTCATAACTGCTTTTGAAATCTTCTCTACACCGTTAACTAGAGACTTTCTAGCCTCTTCGTTGAACTGAAGCTGTTTTGCCATTTTATATTCTCCTAAATTTCATTCAAGTAACAGTTTTCACTGCAATAGTAAAAATATATAAAGAATAGAGAAACGACAAGAGCTATCTGGAAAATCAAGAGATAAAGAGAGCTAGCAAAGCTGCGATAGAGGATGCAAATAAGCCAGATAACAGATTTACGACATCATTATTTATAAATGGTATGCCCCTCACTCTCTTATTCAACTTTCCATCCTTATCATATTTGCACTCTGTAAGCTTACCGCTCTCATCTCTATAGTGAACCTGTATAGCTGCACCTAGAAAGGAATCAAACAAAGCACCGATGAAGCCAGAGAAAACTATAATAGAGAACATCGATAGCGATAGATAATAAGTACCTACAAATAGCGTTGCGACAAGAATTGCTCCAAGCATTGCGCCGCATAGTCCAAGAAGCGTTACACCTCCAGAGAGTCCCTTGGGAACCTTAGTGAAGGTGATTATAGATACAGGATCCTTATGGCTTAGAATGCCAATATCTCCGGCGAAGGTATCAGCTTCGGCCTCTGCTAAGGCTGCTGCAAACCCAATCAGGAACATTGCCTTATTATCTGTTAAAACAGAGAAAAAAAGACAAATGAAGGCAGGAAGCCCATTAGCAAGGACCTGAAAGGTATCACGGACAGAGCCCTTTTCCTCTAATGTGTTATGACCACCTATGACCTTTGAAAGTATAGATGCTGTCAAGAAGAAAAAGAGAAGCATACAAAATGCAGAAATGCCACCTAAATACAGAAAGCCATAGCCAAGTGCTGCAGCTGTTATAGTTCCATCAACAGTCAATAGCCTCTTCTTAAGCGCTACTATCACAATCAATGCTACGACTAAAGTATATATGAGTAGCTTCAAATAGAAATTCATTGGCTCCATAAGCGAATCTAAATATTGTGTTATAGAGAGCATAGCACCTCCGAAAGCATTGCAACAGCTATAGGTACTGATAGGTTATCTAAGCCCAATGGAGTAATATTCTCTAAAAGCGCAGCAGCAAAAGCCACAAGAAGAGCATAGTAAAGATGAAGCTCTGTAAATATGCATACAACAGCCAAAGAGACTAAGAACATTGTAATAGTTCCCTCCTTGCTCTTCTTATATTTACCATATACAAAATACTTGCTTTTTCCGAATCTGGTACCGATCAAAGCAGCAAAACCATCTCCGAAGCCCATAACCAGCACAGCTGCTATTACAGAATCTCTATTGAGGTATCCTATGTTCTGGCAAAGAACAAGAATGAATATTGATAAAGGATAGTATATAAGTCCATTATCACGTCTTCTATCATTCATTCCAAGAATAGCTGAAAGACCTGAAAAGGAAAAAACACCATTTAAGAATATAAATAGAAATGGGCCTACAAGCTTCAAATAAGGATTCTCTATCTTATATTCAACTAGGAATATCCAAAGAGAGGTCATTATATGTATGAACTTCCTAACACCCTCAGCCCTTACCTTCAGATATCTATAGAGTACGAAGCCTATTGCCGCGAGTAATCCTATATAAACAAAGGAGAGCATCAAATAGATATAATCAGAATTCAAAATAATCTCTCCTTTCTATAGCTAAGATAGAAGAAAAGCTTCTGTTATACCATCTTGATATGAATACTTTGAATTTACCATATAGATTCATAATATCAATATAATACTTATCTATCTCAGCTTTGTAGCCCTCTATTACGCTATCATATGCTAATGCTAAGCATAGAGCTGAAGCATCATCATACAGCTCTCTCATATGGCTATCATTCAAAACCCTATTAACAGCATCCAGAATTTCCTCATCCTTATAATTATCTACGATATATTCAGAGAGCCTTATGCATCTCTTTCTCAATAATGAGATATTACTATCAATATCTCTTATATAGCCAACAGTCTTCGATGCAAATAAGGATATCCCTAGAGTAAGAAGAATCAATATAGCTAGTAGAATGATGAGAACTGCCATAGCTCAATTTTAGAGAATTTATTGATTTCTTACCATTCATAATCGGAATAGTCACAAAACGAGAAACTGAGAGCAAGAGGGGATTGAAGGATCAATGGCTTACTATAAGCTGATTTTTCCACTCCTTAAGATCTTCTATTGTTTCCCTAATTCACGAAATCCAAAGCACTTTTAGATAAACTCATCACATTCATAGGAGATATATCTATTTTTAACTAACAATAACTCTTCTATAGATTCTGATTGCTTTATGCAACTTTTTTGTATATTCTGAATATAGATTGCATAAACATGCAAAAAGGAATGCAAATGAAAGAAAGACACAATCGCTTATCGGTTGTTAAAGAGCTAATCAAAAACAATAGAATAGATAACCAGGACACACTTTTGGAAATGCTCAAGAAGGAAGGGTTCAATGTAACACAGGCAACCCTCTCAAGAGATCTCAAGATGCTTAAGGTAGGAAAGATATCTGACGGATGGTCAGGGTACTACTATGCACTTCCAGAGAATGATCTAGTCAGCGAATCAGAGAAGAGCTACATACAGGATGTTAGAAGAGGCATCATATCCATAGAGTTCTCTGGGAACTTCGGAGTTATCAAGACAAGACCAGGACATGCAAATAGCGTTGGCTTTGCGCTTGATGTTCTAGCGCTGCCAGAAATTCTTGGATCTGTAGCTGGAGATGATACAATATTCATAATTCTACGAGAAGGAATGAGCAAGGAGGATCTATTGGAGTCTTTCAACTCAAGGATTCCAGAGATAGCGGACTAAAAATGGAATTTATTAACTTAGACAAAACAAAGACCTTCAAGGAATTGAAGGAGGCAAAGGGAGTAAAGGAACTTCTCAACGAGAATCGTGTAAAGGCTTGCAACATAAAGCTCGGAGGTGGTCTTGCATACAATTGGGCTGCAATGCCTGTTGATGAAGAGACTGTCAAAACGCTTCAGAAGCTTTCTGATGAGATGGAGCTTATTGAGAAATACAAGGCCATCCTCTCAGGTGAGATGATGAATACAGGAGAGAAGCGTCTTGTACTGCATCACCTGACAAGAGGTAATGTCCTTAATGCTAAAATCGAGAAGGATGGCGAGAACAAGGATGACTTCTATAAGGGAGAGCTTAAGAAGGTAAAGGAGTTCTCCGAGAAGGTCAGAAGCGGCGAAATCAAGGGATCAACTGGTAAGAGCTTTGAAGCTGTATGCCAGATTGGTATCGGAGGCTCAGATCTAGGCCCAAGAGCTCTCTATCTAGCACTTAAGGGATGGGCAAAGGGCAATAACGTCAAGATGCTCTCTGGTCACTTCATTTCCAACGTGGATCCTGATGATGCAGCTGAGGTTATCTCATCACTCGATTTAGAGAAGACACTCTTCATACTAGTATCAAAGAGCGGAACAACTCAGGAGACACTCACAAATAGAGATTTAGTTCTCGATACTCTCAAGAAAACACCTATTGCAGGCTTTGATGCCTCAAAGCATATGGTAGCTGTAACAAGCAAGACAAGTCCTCTAGCTAAGGATGACTCAATGCTTGCATCCTTCTTCATCGATGATTACATCGGTGGAAGATACTCTTCAACTAGCGCTGTCGGTGCTGTTGTTCTATCTCTTGCTTATGGCTTTGATACCTTCAAGAGCTTACTTGATGGAGCACATGAGGAGGATATCCTCTCATTAGAGAAGGATATAACAAAGAATGGTGCACTTCTTGATGCTCTTATCGGACTATACCTCAGAAATGTAGAGGGCTATCCATCTACTGCAATTCTTCCATATTCACAGGCTCTTTCAAGATTCCCTGCACATCTTCAGCAGCTAGATATGGAATCAAATGGAAAGCATGTAAATAGATTCGGAGAGGCAGTAGCCTACCCTACAGGCCCTGTAATCTTCGGTGAGCCAGGCACAAACGGACAGCATTCCTTCTATCAATTATTGCATCAGGGTACAGATATCGTACCATTGCAATTCATTGGCTTCAATGAATGCCAGGAAGGAAAGGATATAGTAACAGCGGGATCCTATAGCCAGACAAAGCTAAATGCAAACCTAGCTGCACAGATTGTGGCATTTGCACTTGGAAAGGATGATGAAAATCCTAATAAGCAATTTGAAGGCAATAGACCATCATCATTAATCTATGGCTCAAAGCTCACACCAGCAGCACTAGGAGCACTTCTAGCTCATTATGAGAATAAGGTAATGTTCCAGGGCTTTTTATGGAATCTGAACTCCTTTGATCAGGAGGGCGTACAGCTTGGTAAGATACTTGCAAAGAAGGTACTTGCAGGCTGCGAAGGCGATAAGCTCTTAAAGGCTTATGCAGACCTGCTCATAAAATAACCTAAATACATAAGAGTGTTACAGAATTTAGTAGCACTCTTTTTTCATCTATAACCTTCTCTATACGTTGCTTATGAGAAAATACTCCAGAAAATAAGCAAAAATCAGCAATTTTGCATATATATCTATAGGAGGTTATAGGTTGATGAAGAAACCTACAGATGAGCTCTATAGCAAGCTTTATGAGAAACTTGACAGCGCAAATCACTTTGATGATGATTTCTTTGCTTTGTCTATCAATACCAACTACGGTATAGCCTATGAAATCGTAAATAGAGTATTAAAGCAGGCTGGAAAGAAAGGTCCTGGGAAAATAAAGCTGATTACATCAGAGGACAGAAAGCTTGATACTACCATGCCATATTTTAAGGCTACCGTCTTTGACTGTATAGCAATAACAGAAGATGGAAGAAAGATAGCCATTGAAATACAAAACAGAGCAAGGAACTTTTCACACAAGAGAGAAGCATTCTATGCATCAAAGCTAAGGGTGATGGAATATGCAGGAGAAGAATATGATGAGATGATGGATATCTATCTCATAATATTCCATAGCGATAATCCCTTCAGATTCCAAAGACTTAATCTGCCCTTATACATAAAAAGATGTTATATTGATGGTACGGGAT
>CAVHSB010000024.1:14505-19605 GCA_963638635.1 Flexilinea sp. | reverse complement strand
AGAAGGGTAAGGCTATACTCTTCCGCCTTCCTGTTTCATCCTTCAAGAACCTTGGCTAGAAAGATGTTTTTTCTGTGAAGTTTCTTATCTTTGGTTCTATTTCTTATTCCTGACTTCAGGACTTAATTGACATCCATATTCACGTAACTACAGCCGGAACAAAGAGTTCCGGCTTTTAGTTTGCATTATATTCTATCCTAATAAATACTAATAAACTATATATATAATATTGACTTACTACCTGCAGTACTTTACAATATCCTCAGAGGTGAGATATGTACGTTGCAGTTGTTGGTTCAGAGCCCTATAAATATGTCGAGTTAAGGCAGGATGTTTATAACCCAGCTACCGGAAAGACGGATCACGTAGTAGTAAAACGTTACGGCAGACTATCTACTCTCGTAAAAGAAGACCCACTCTACGTGGAAAAGCTCAAGGCTGAGGTCGATGATAAAAGAAAGGCCGAGAAGGAAGACAAGACTATCCAGGCTGTCTATACACCAAAGGACATCAAAGAGGTTGATGACCAGAACAAGGCATACGCATTCGGCCACATGATAGTCTTGAAACTCTGGAAGATGATGAAGCTTGACTCTTTCTTCGAGAAGAATGTTACTGCCAAGAACAAGAATGAGCTCATCCAAGGCATATACACTCTCCTGGCATCAAGACTCGGCAGCCCCACAAGCATACGAGGCACTTCGAAGAAACAGAAAGGAATGGCCGGGGTTGGTGAGATTACAATGGATGTGCTTTACTCGGTATTGGATGTTTTTGTCGACACCAAGGAAGCGCTATTGGCACATCTCTCTAAATTCTTTCAGAAGAACACCTCACGCAAGATGGACACGGTCAGCTATGATGTTACCAATTACTACTTTGAAAGCCAGAAGCCTGGAGAATTCCGGCTCTTCGGCTATTCGAAGGAACATAAGAACAACGAGGTTATCGTTGTAATGGGACTATTGATAGACAGTAATGGGATTCCTATAACGATGAGACTGTTTCCTGGAAATACAATGGATCAGAACACCCTGCAGGATTCAATAGATGAGCTGGAGAAGCTTTATGGTTTTAATAGCATTACCGTAATAGCTGACAGAGGGATGAACAGTGGCGAGAATCTGGTGTTCCTGACAAACAAGAATCATCATTTCCTTATTTCTTATACACTTAAGAAGGCATCTGATGAGATCAAAGAGCAGTGTCTTAAGGGAGAATGGGATTGCATTGAGGAAGATAGAGAAACAGGAGAGATGACGTTTGCTTCCAAGATTATCGATACCAGGGTAAAAGCAAAGATTGCCTATACGGAAGAAGAACTAAAAGGATTAAAGGAAGAGAGGAAGAAAGAGAAGAAAAAAGGCAGACTTCCTAAATACAAGACAGTCGAGGTGGATGCAAAACTGCATGTTACATACGACTCTAAAAGAGCAAAGAAGGATGCTTCAGATAGAGAGAGGCAGATAGAGAAGGTCTTAAAGAGAGTCTCCAAGAGCGGAGTAAGTAGCGTAACGAAGTATGGTGCCAACAAATACCTAAACATCGAAGTCAAGGAAGGCGATTCCACATTGAATCAGGACAAGATAAACGAAGATTCGAAGTGGGACGGATATTATGCCATTATTACTGATAAGGAAGAGCTTTCAAGTAAGGAAGTCGGAGAACTCTATCATGGCCAATGGAAGATTGAGGAATGTTTCAGAATTTTGAAGACAGATCTTGAAGCACGTCCCGTTTATGTATGGAAAGATGAGCATATTCAAGGACACTTCATGATGTGCTATGTTGCCTTGTGTATGATCAGATACCTACAGTACTACCTCAGGTCAAGCTGCAAACTTGAGCTCAGTGCCGGACGCATTATGGATGCTATAGAGAGTCCCCGCGCTGTTGTTACCGGTACTTATCCTCAAATGATAGTAATCCCTACATGTGTAAACGAAGATTTTTTAACTATCATTGATAAGCTCGGATTGAAGAATCTCAAGTCTGAAATGACGCTGGTTAACTTTAGAGCTGTGACCCAACTTGACCTCGTACCTCAGGTTTCCGCATCCTAAGTTTTCATTAGGAGAAATAATTCAATTTACTGCACCTTATTATTTTATGTATTCCTAAAAATTCAGTAATGAAATTTTATCGATAGCTAAAGCACCCTTCGTATTTAAGCCCTTTTCAGGGCATTTTCTATACCGGGGCCGAAGAGGAAGTCCTAAAGTCAGGAATATTTACCAGATGCAATGGTTACCTTCGCTTCTTCAACAGCTATTACTGCTGCGTAATCAGCACTTATAGAACCATTTAATAATGTTAGTTCTACGCCTTCTCCTTTAACATATAAAGCATTGAGTTTCTCTGTTTCATTCTTTAAAGTCTTTCCATTTAGATTGATTGTATGTGACTTTGTGATTTCGATTTGTGCTTCTGTTGTAATGTCTTTAGTTAGAATAATTGCTTCAGTATCTTCTGCAAGAGCAGCTTTAAATTCATCTAAGGTTGATGCAATAGCGATGCTTTCTTCTACAGTCTTTTTACAAACAGTACATTCTTTTGTCCTTATTTTCTTTTCAGCATCATATGTCCAATCTGAGAAAATATGCTCGGCCTTTTCATATACTTCCTCACATCCTTCTCCTGTACATTTATGCCAATGATAGGTCTCATCATATGACCACTCTGAAGAATAATTATGCTCATGCGTTGGACTTGATGAACATGAAATGACTAAAACTATAGTCAATACGGTAATCAATAGAGTTGTAAGTGTGTGTGATTTTCCCATATAAAAATCTCCCCTTACACCTAATTCTATATATATATATATGCAAGTTTAAATTGCCCTGACACGTAGCTTATAGTACGCGGTGTACTATAAATATGGTTGTTTGAAAAATATATAATGTGCGTAAATCAGCTAAAACTTGATAATTATGTCACTTCTAGCTGATTATAAGGCAAAATACCTGTTAAAATCAGCTAAAACTCCAATAATTGTAAGTTGACTGCTGATAGTATCACCATTAAGATAAGCTTATGATTGGACGAGAGAAGGAAAGACAAGAATTAGAGGAGCTTTACAATAGCAATAAAGCTGAATTTGTTGCCTTGTATGGTAGGCGAAGAGTAGGTAAAACCTATTTGATAAGCAATACATTCAAGGGGCGAATAACCTTTGAGCATACAGGTCTCTCCAGTGATGAGAATGATACTAGAGCACAGCTAAAGCAATTCTATTACTCTTTATTAAGACAAGGCATGAAGGAGAGCCATATTCCACATGATTGGCTTGAAGCGTTCTTTATGCTTGAGATATTTCTGGAAGGTAAAGCTGTAGATGAGAGGCTTGTAGTATTTTTAGATGAACTTCCTTGGATGGATACTCCAAAATCCGGCTTTATTGGAGCTCTCGAGGGCTTTTGGAATAATTGGGGCTGCAAGAAGGATAATCTTCTATTGATAGTCAGTGGAAGTGCAGCATCATGGATTCTCAATAAGCTTATAAACAATCAGGGTGGACTATATAATCGAGTAACCTATGAAATTAAGCTTGAGCCTTTCTCACTCAGAGAGTGCAGAGCTTTCTTAGAAGATAGATTTGTTAAGCTGTCAGACTATGACATAGTACAGGCCTATATGATACTAGGTGGCATCCCTTACTATCTTGAGTATTTCACTAAGGGAATGAGTCTTGCTCAGAATATCGATAATCTATTCTTCAATAGCAATGCAAAGCTGAAGTTTGAGTTTGAGAGACTATTTGCATCTATGTTTGATAATCCTTCTCCTTTGATAGATATTGTAAGGCTGCTGAATAAAAGAAGCATGGGATATTCTCGAAAGGACATAGCTAAAGCATTAAAGAAGTCGGAGAACCAGCAGCTTACAAAGAATCTTATGACCTTAGAGGCAAGCAACTTCATTCTTAAGTATGTTCCTTTTGGTCTGAAGAAGAATCAAAAGCACTATAAGCTTATAGATCCATTCTGTCTCTTCTATTTGAATTTTGTTGAGAATAAGAGCTTTTTAAGTGATGAGTTTTGGAAGGAGAATGTAACGAGTCATCCTGTGGTCACTTGGAGAGGCTATGCATTTGAGAATGTATGCTTTAATCACATAAAGCAGATAAAGAATGCACTCGGAATAGCTGGTGTTGTTTCATCGGTATCAGCATGGGACAATGATGATACTCAAATAGATCTCTTGATAAAGCGAAAGGATAACACCATTAACATGTGTGAGCTTAAATTTTATAACACCAACTTCACTGTAAGTAAGAGCTATTATGAGAAGCTTAAAGAAAGAGAAGGCATATTGTCTGAGAATATACCAAAGAGAATGGCTATCCATTCAACCCTGATAACAACCTTTGGCTTAACCTATAATAACTATAGCTCTGCATTCTCTAAGGTGGTAACTATGGACGATCTCTTCAAGGAAGTATAGTGCTATTTGAAAAGATCAGAGTAAGTATAGAATTCATCCTTGTAAGCAGTAGTATCAAATGCGAAGCCAGATGCTGAGATGAAGCCAAGCTTATCTTCTTTCTCCTCTTATCATCATACCAATAGGTTCCTATCCTTTTGTAATATTGAGTCCTAAGTGTGCTTCCAGGAATTCCATCGAAATAGCTTCAAAGCGCTTTGAGATAAAGGTATTGAGGCTATTCTCTATATTAATAGAATAAAACTCTTCAATTTGACCTCTTTCAATAAGAGAGATGTTTGCAGATATGTATGAGAAATAGAATCTTAATAAAGTGTCTTTTATGCTTCTGATGTATTTCTTTTCAAGAATAGCAGCGGCTGTATTGCAAGAAGCTCTTATTATATTCAAAGGAGCCCCTAACGCATTGGAAGAATATGATGGCCTTACCCTTCTCATTCTTCAATGCTTCATTGATTATGTTGTTTTGACCATAGATCAAAATGCTTCTTTCTTTGTTGCTTAAGGCATTTGTTTCTTTTTTCTCTTCAGATAAAGCTAATCATAGTAATAGGATAGCTGTTAAATAGTAATTTACAATCATTATTGATTGATCATTTGTTATCTTTATGCAGCAGCTATATTTCTATTATAAGTATTATTTTGTTTATCTTC
>CAVHSB010000024.1:0-14495 GCA_963638635.1 Flexilinea sp. | reverse complement strand
TTTAGGCTATACTGTCATTATGGCGAATTATGACGATAGTGCAATAAAATCCTTATCATCGATTGATCATATAAGAACACGTCCTGGAATGTATATCGGAAGACTTGGTAATGGAAGTCATCCAGATGATGGTATATACATACTACTCAAGGAAGTAATAGACAATGCTATTGATGAGTTCATGTCAGGCTATGGTTCTAGAATAAATGTAACAGTGCTCAACAATCAGGTAACTGTCAGAGACTTTGGAAGAGGTATACCTCTAAATAAGGTTATTGAATGTGTATCTGTAATAAATACAGGCGCTAAATATGATAATGAGGTATTCAAGTACTCTGTAGGTCTCAATGGTGTAGGTACTAAGGCTGTTAATGCTCTTTCAAAGCACTTTTTAGTCAAGAGCTTCAGAGAAGGCCAATATATGCTCGCAGAGTTTGAGTGTGGTCAGCTTGTAAGAAAGAGCAAGGGTAAGAGCGATGAGCATGATGGTACTTATGTGGAGTTCACTCCAGATGACTCTGAATCTATATTCCCTGGCTATGATTACAACTTGGATTTTGTAGAATCAAGGCTATGGAACTATGCATATCTTAATAAGGGCCTGACTATAGACTTCAATAAGAAGATCATAAAGAGCCCGAATGGTCTTATGGATCTTGTTCATAAGATTCTCGGTGAGGATGGATTATATCCTCTTATCCAATTCAAGAATGAGCACTTAGAGTTTGCATTTACACATACCAATGGGTATGGAGAAAGCTATCATAGCTATGTAAACGGACAATACACAAGCGATGGCGGTACTCATGAGGCAGCCTTCAAGGAGGGTGTTCTTAAGGGTGTCAATGAATACTATAAGAAGACCTGGGCAGCACCGGAAATCAGAGATGGCATTGTAGCAACTGTAGCTATCAAGATATCGAATCCTGTATTCGAGAGCCAGACAAAGAATAAGCTCGGAAATACAGATGTCAGAAGCTGGATTGTTCAGGAGGTTAAAGAGGGCGTCATAGATGCTCTTATGAAGAATAAGGATATTGCGACTGGGCTTCAGGAAAAGATCCAATCAAATGAGAAGGTGCATAAAGAGGAAGCTGCTGTAAGAAATGGTGCGAAGGAGAAGGCTAAGAGAGTATCTGTCAATATTCCGAAGCTTAGAGAGTGCAAGTATCATCTGAATAATGCACCCGCTGCGCATAAGGAGGAGGGTGAGAACTCTATGCTCTTCTTAACAGAGGGAGATTCTGCAGCAGGCCCTATTGCTAAGGCTAGAGATTCTTCATACCAGGCAGTATTTGCGCTAAGAGGAAAGCCTAAGAATGTACAGGGCCTCAATAGAACTGAAATCTATAAGAATGAAGAGCTATACAACATCATGGTAGCGCTTGGAATCGAAGATAGCATGGAGAACCTAAGATTCGGTAAGGTCGTAATAGCAACCGATGCCGATGTTGATGGCTTTCATATAAGAATGCTCTTGATGACTTATTTCTTTTCATACTTTGAAGAGATAATCACATCTGGTCGCCTATTTATATTAGAAACACCACTTTTCAGGGTAAGAAATAAGAAAGAGACCTTATATTGCTATAGCGAGAAAGAGCGAGATGAGGCCTTGAAGAAGATAAAGAATGCGGAGATAACTCGATTCAAGGGTCTTGGTGAAATCAGTGATAATGAGTTTGGAGCATTCATAGGAAAGGATATAAGACTCGTGCCTGTTACTATCAATAGCATGAAGGAAATAAGAGAGGAGATGGAGTTCTATATGGGCGATAACACTCCACAGAGAAGAGATTTCATCATGGAGAACCTACTATAATGGCACAAGCAGAGAAACTATACGAAAACTACTTCTTAGAGTATGCATCTTATGTAATAAGAGATAGAGCTATTCCTGATCTTATTGATGGCTTCAAGCCTGTTCAAAGAAGAATACTCCACTCAATGATGCAAACAGATGATGGACGCTTTAATAAGGTTGCAGGTGTTGTTGGTAATGTAATGAAATACCATCCACATGGTGATGCATCTATATATGAAGCACTTGTAAATCTTGAGAATGCAGGTCTCTTCATAGAAGGCCAGGGTAACTATGGTAACTTCCTAACTGGTGATGGTGCAGCTGCTCCTCGTTATATAGAGTGCAGATTGAAGCCTCTTGCTAAGAAGGTACTATATAACCCAGAGATCACAGAGTTCGTTGATTCCTATGATGGAAGAAACAAGGAGCCTGTGGTATTTGAAGCTAAGATCCCAGTTGTAGCTATACAGGGAACTAGCGGTATTGCGGTAGGCATGGCAACTAAGATATTGCCTCATAATGCGCTTGAGGTGCTTGAGGCAGAGAAGAAGGCTCTTCATGGAGAGATTGTTCCAGTATATCCAGACTTCCCCGGTGGAGGTCTTATTGATGTGTCAGAATATGATGATGGAAGAGGCAAGATAACAGTAAGGGCAAAGTTCAATACCTCTGACCCTAAGAAGCTTGTAATAGAGGAGCTCCCATTTGAGGTCACTAGCTCAGCTTTAATTGAATCAATTGAGAAGGCCAATAGAAATGGACAGCTGAAGATAGCTTCAATAAATGATCTGACATCACAGAAGGCCAATATTGAGATAAATTGGCAGCGTGGAACCTATACTGAGGATATGGTTGATGTACTATATGCCACTACAGATTGTCAGAAGAAGATCAGTGTTAACCCTCTTGTAATCGTAGATAATCTACCTAAGGCAGTAGGAATCACAGAGATGATTCAATTCCATGCAAATCATCTTGTTGAGGTGCTTAAAAAGGAACTCAATGTTGAGCTCTCTCATCTATATGAAAAGCTTAAGGCTAGGAAGATGGAGAGAATCTTCATTGAAGAGAGAATATATAAGAAGATTGAGAATAAGACTAGTGAAGAGGCTGTGAATAAGGCAATCAGACAGGGCTTCCTGCCATTTATGGCTGAGCTTGATAATGAGCCATTGACAGATGAGGATCTTCAATTCTTATTAAAGATTCCTATTCGCAGAATCTCTCTCTTTGATATCGAGAAGAATAAGAAGGATATCTCAGAAATCAACGGAGAGATTGAGGCCTGCAAATATAAGCTTGAGCACATAGTCGATTATGCAACGGATTACATTACAGAGCTTGAGGGAATGCTCGATAAGGAGGAATTCAAGCGACGTACTGTAATAACATCCATAGATGCAGTAACAGCTAAAGATGTAGCTGTAAGGAATATGGATCTTAGATACGATCCAGAGACTGGATATATGGGTACTGCTATAAAGACAGGTGAGCCATTATTGAAGGTATCTACCTTCGATAAGGTCTTCTATATGAAGAACAATGGCGAGTATAGGGTAGTCAATGCAGTAGATAAGGTCTTTGTAGGCAAGGAAGGCATCTTCTATATCAACTATGGAGAGAAGGATATTATCTCCAAGGAGGTCTTTACAGTCATCTATAGAGATAAGGTAAATGACAAGAAGGTCTATATGATAAAGCGCTTCCAGATCTCTGCCTTCTCCAATGATAAGTCTTACTATGCAGTTACTGGAGACAAGGTAAAGATAATGAAGATGGCTCTATATCCATACGCTAGGATTTTCGTGAAGTATAAGACGGGATTAGGCTATAAGATACTTGAAGAGGAATTCAAGTTCGCAGACTTCAGAGTAACTAAGACACCAGCTGGAAGAGGCAACCAGCTTGTAACTAAGGAGCTTCAGAGCCTATCAATCAGACAGACTAAAGATACTAAGACAACAGAGGAGTCTGCACCTTCCTTGTTTGATGGAGTTGAAGATGATAAAAAGTGAAAGAATCCTATATGAGGATAACCATCTCATTGTCATAAATAAAAGAGTAGGGGAGCTTGTCCAGGGTGATTCTACTGGGGATAGAACATTGGCAGACGATGTCAAGGAGTATCTTAAGGTCACATACAACAAGCCTGGCAATGTCTATTTAGGTATTCCTCATCGTCTTGATAGGCCAACCTCTGGCATTGTCATATATGCAAAGACAGAGAAGGCGCTAATAAGACTCAATGAGATGTTCAAGGGAAGTGGTGTCAAAAAGACTTATTGGGCAATAGTCGATAAGAGGCCAGATAAGACGGAAGCACGTCTTCTTCACTATATAGTAAGAAACACAGAGAGCAACAAGAGCATTGCATATCCTATAGAGAAGAAGGGCTCTAAGGTTGCGAAGCTTGATTATAGACTCTTAGCATCTAGTGATAAGTACCACCTTCTAGAGATAGATCTCCATACTGGTCGTCATCATCAGATCAGGGCACAGCTTGCTGCTATAGGCGTACATATAAAGGGCGATTTGAAGTATGGTGCTGCAAGATCCAATCCAGATGGCGGCATATGTCTTCATGCAAGAAAGGTAGTCTTCATACATCCTGTAAAAAAAGAGGAGGTAACTATAATAGCACCTCCTCCTAAGGACTCCCTATGGGATTTCTTTGTATCAGAGCTTGAGTCTACAGAGCCATCTTGTAAATAGCTTTTATATCATTAACATCAAGTGCCTTTATATTCCCGACCTTTCGTGTCTTGAAGAAGGAGCACTTGATAGCAAGCTTCTCAAGATCCTCATCACTTGGATTGATACCAAGCTCTTTCAGGGATGTTGGCATGTTGATTGATCTGAAATATTCCTCCATATGCTCAATAGCTCTAAGAGAATCTCTCTCATCATCTCCTGTTGGAGCTAGTGCAAATACCTTCTTGCCAAGGGTGATGAATCTCTCATAATCTGCATCCATTACATAGCGTGCCCAGCTGCCCCATATAGCTGCAAGACCAGCACCATGCGCTACATCATATTCTCCAGATAGCTCATGCTCAATTTGATGGCATGCCCAGTCTCCTTTAGACTCATTTCCAACATTCATAAGTCCATTATGGGAAAGAGAGCCTGCCCACATCAGAGATGCTCTAGCCTCATAATCCTCAGGGTTCTCGAGTGCTAGCTTACCGCTTCTCATGACTTCCTTTAGAAGGGCACAGGACATATCATCTGTGATTTCCAAGGTCTCACCCTTATGAAAGAAGCGCTCTAGCGTGTGCATCATTATGTCAGTTGTGCCAGAGCTCGTCTGGTATTTAGATACAGAGTAGGTCAATTCAGGATTCATAAGAGAGAATATTGGTCTGCAATAATCTGTGTTGCAGCCTCTCTTAAGACCCTCCTCTTCGTTTGTTATTACAGAGCTATCGCTCATCTCTGAGCCTGTTGCAGAGAGAGTGAGTATTGTTGCAATAGGAATAGATCCCTTTGGTACTCTCTTCTTTGAGTAGAAGTCCCAGGCATCTCCTCCATTGAAGACTCCATAGCCGATTGCCTTAGCGCTGTCTATTACAGATCCGCCACCAATAGCAAGCACTGCCTTAAGTCCGTTCTCCCTGCATAGCTCTACGCCCTCTCTTACAAGCTTAATTCTTGGGTTGGGCTGAACGCCACCAAGCTCGATATAGCTTATATTATGCTCCTTCAAGGTTTTTTCGACTTTATCAAGAAGTCCGCTTCTCTTTACTGAGCCAGAGCCGAAATGAACAAGAACCTTATCAAGTCCTCTCTCTTCAAGAAGCCTTCCAGCCTCTAGCTCTGCACCTTTTCCAAAGTAAACATGAGTCGGTGTGTAATATTCGCTTATTGCCATCTATTTGTCCTCCGCTATTATTGCCTTGCCACTTAATCCATTGGCTTTGATTTTAAGATTCTTATCTGCCCTTACATGCAGAAAGTGCTTTGTCTCTTCAATTATATTCAGCTTTTTTATCTTATCATAGCTGAATATGCCATCATTGAAGGTAGGGTTTATAGTCAGATATATGCACCCTAGGCTTGTCATATTCTGAAAGAAGTGAGTGCCCTCGCTAGGCTCTACCTGAAGCTCCTTAAGGCCTGTCTCTATTATTACATGTGCTTTAGATATTTGAGACCATGTGCATGGAATACCAAGCCAAGGGTCAGAGGATCCAAGGCGGCCTGCTGCAATAAGTGCATATAGGCTATCCATATTCTTATTTATCCTCTCTAGCTCCTCTGCCATCTCCTTCATCTCACTTGCCTTGAAGGCCTCCGGCTTTATTGTGACTATATCCTTTATCTCTTCCTTGACGCCGTTTCCCATAACCTTGTTTGAAGCTACTAGCGCATTCTCAAACTCTTCCTCTGTTATGGTTACATCCTCAAATTGGCTTGCACCAGATATTGGTCTTATCTGAAGAATCGAGAAGTCAGGCTTCTTCTCAGGGCTTCTCTCAATATTAACAGCAAATTCAATCTCCACAGGCTCGTTCATTGCATCCGATCCAAGCTTCAATACATCGTCGACTATTTTAGCAAGTGGGAGCATGTCGTATTTTAGAATGCCATTGAAGGTGACTAGCTTATAGCCCTCTGCTCTTGTCGATTCTGTCAGAAGTCCCGTCTCATTATCTATTGTAGATGCTATTCCCTTAAGTGAGCTTGAATAGCTAGCTGCCCATGAAAGAGGTAGCTGTATAAGGTTATCTGAATCATTTAGAGGAACAAAGGGCTTAGATAGATCTAGTGCATAGAAGCTCTTCTGGTCTGAGCCTTCACTTGAGAGTGAGTTGCAGGGCTTATGAGGCTTAGCAGGACAGAATCTGAAGGCGGTTCCCTCATCAACTATCATCTTTCCAAATCCGAATGATAGCATTCCAACCCCATCCTCGGTGCTCATTCCTGATGTAGGGTAGTAGTTGAGGCTCCTAGCAACTCCAGATATGTTCGGGAACCACATATCGTCATGTGCGCATCCTGTAACCTGCTGTATGATTACAGCCATCTTCTCCTCTTCAAGCGAGTGTCCAGTTCTCTTCATGTATTCCTTTGCGCAATCAAAATACGTACTTGCCCAGACTGTCTTTATAGCAGCCTCCAGCTCCTTCTTTCTCTTCTCGTCATCTCCGTTATTAGGAATCATGGATGTAGAGTAGACACCTGCAAAGGGCTGGAAGTGGCTATCCTCAAGAAGTGATGAGGATCTTACAGAAATAGGTACCTTGATGATCTTGAGTATGCAATCTATATCTGTGCTGAGCTCAGCTGGAAGCTCGGATGATAGGAACAGCTTCAATATCTCATGATCACTTAGGTCTGTGAACTCTAAATCCTCAAGATGATTTAGAACCATGAATTTATCGAAGAGCTCTGTGGTTATTACTACAGTTCTCGGAATTGAGAGGTATACTTCAGGATACCTTGACTGTATTGCATTTGCCTTCATCTCCATAGCTACGAATGCTAGGCCTCTGCCCTTTCCTCCTAGGCTTCCCTTGCCAATTCTTGAAAAGAATAGTGTCTCATCGTAATTATCTGGAGAGAACTCTGCTATAGTTCCTCGTGTTCTTTCTGCTCTGTATGTTTTAATCGTTTTATATATAAGGTCTCTGACCTCTTCAGCGCTCTCATTGCTAGATAGCTTTATAGGCTTTATGAGTGATGCTAAGCGATAGAGTGATTGGCTTCTGAGCCATCTTGAGAAATCATTTCTCTGGCTATGATATACAAAGGACTCTATAGGAACGCTCTTAAGCGTTTCCTGTAGCTCCTTCATTGTCTTTACGCTCTTTATAACCTCTCCTGTTCTTGGGTCTTTGAATAGGAAGGGCCCGAAGTTATATTCTCTTAAGAAGTGCTCGCCAAGCTCTAGGAGCATTGAGTCTGAGCCCTTCCATATGAAGTCTGCACCAAGAGCCCTAGCAGGAATTTCATGCTTTATATCTGTAGATTGAATCAGAATAGGGCACTCTGGAGAGCTTTTGTGTATATACTCTGCAAGCTTTAGCCCTGCTTCCTCTCGTCCAAATGGAGAAGGATAAGACACATCGGTTATCAAGCCCAGGAGGTTATCCTTATAGCTTGAATAGAGCTCTAAGGCTTCATCATAGTTTCTAGCTAGAACAATCTTAGGCCTGCCACGCATTCTGAGCATCTTGCCCCATTCGTTGAGAGCCTCTCTGATAGATACTCTAGTTTGATGTATAAGTGCTTTATACATTTGAGGAAGGAATGTAGATATGAACCTAACAGAATCTTCTACGAATATGATGACCTGAACATCTGCCTCATCTGTATCGTGGTCGATGTTCATTCTATCCTCAACTAGCTTTACCATTGCAAGGAATAGATTAGGGTTTCCTTGCCAATAGAATAGATAATCTATATATGGGCAATTCTCACCCTTGAGCTCTCTGGCCTTTCTATGATCTGGAGATGGGGATAGAGCTACAACTGGCATATCTGGATTGATATCCTTAACAGCCTTTGCCAGACCTTCAACTCTGTCTGAGCCTAAATCAAGCATAGTGATTACAAGATCAAACTTACGTGTATTAAGAAGAGCAAGTGCCTGCTCTTCATTGTTTGTATGTGTGATCTTTGGTGGGTTGGAAAGTCCTAGTGCTGTATATTCCTTATATAGCTCCTCCTCGACTCTTCCATCTTCCTCAAGCATGAATCTGTCATAGTCTGAGCATATTAATAATACGTTATATACATGGCGCAGCATCAGGTTCTGAAAGGGAAGCCATGTTGAATCGAGTAGGTACATATCAGCCTCTCTTCTTGAGTAACAAGAGAATAAGAGTAGCTATGCCGCTTATGAGAGAAATCCAGCCAATAGCTTTGAATACAGCATCAGGCAAAGCGACTAATATAATCAATGAAAACAGAAGCACTAGAGATAGTGCAAATATTATTGTCAATGCTTTAGTTAAAATAGAAATTGCTTGCATGGAATAATTATAGTTCTTTGGTTTTTAAGGGGCAATAAAATGTATGAGTCGAATTAAGATGTATTATTCATAAGCTATGTATACAACTTTGGTTTGACTTATTTATCAACTTTATTGTAAGAAGCTCTTTTTTTACTTATGTAAAGTATTTGTAAATAAGTAATAATTGAACTATAGATAAATTCTGTAAACTAAATTTTATGAAATAATCATGATTAGCTTTTTATTTTTATGTAATTATTTATTTGACGACGAATGTATCTAGTACTAAGCTATAGATACAAAAGGAGTTTTATATGTACGATTTAGATACATTCATGGCTGAACTTGAAAGAAAGAACCCAGCAGAGCCTGAGTTCATTCAGGCTGCTCGAGAGGTTGTTGCATCCGTTATTGATGTTGTTAATGAGAATCCTGTTTATCTTAAGAATAAGATTCTTGATAGAATAACAGAGCCAGATAGAGTCATCTCATTTAAGGTAGAATGGGAGGATGATGAGGGAAATATTCAGGTCAACCGTGGCTATAGAGTTCAATTCAATAATGCTATTGGACCATATAAGGGAGGATTGAGATTCCATTCATCTGTAACACAGGGCTCTCTTAAGTTCCTAGGCTTTGAGCAGACATTCAAGAACTCTTTGACAACACTCCCTATGGGTGGTGGTAAGGGTGGTAGTGATTTCTCACCAAAGGGTAAGAGCGATGCAGAAATCCTGAGATTCTGCAGATCCTTCATGACAGAGCTTCAGAAGTATATAGGTCCAGATACAGACGTACCAGCAGGGGATATCGGAGTAGGTGGAAGAGAGATTGGCTTCCTATATGGACAATATAAGAGAATAAGAGATGAAAATACTGGTGTATTGACTGGTAAGGGAATCAACTTCGGTGGTTCTAAGGTAAGACCAGAGGCTACAGGCTATGGCACGATGTACTTTGCAGAGAATATGCTTAAGGAAGCAGGTGATGATATCAAAGGCAAGACTATAGCAGTATCAGGCTTTGGCAACGTAGCTTGGGGCGCATGCGTAAAGGCATCTCAGCTTGGTGCTAAGGTAGTTACTATATCTGGTCCAGATGGATACATCTATGATGAAGAGGGTATCAATACTCCAGAGAAATGGGCCTTCATGCTTCAATTAAGGTCCTCCAACAATGATGTTGTTAAGCCTTATGCAGCTGCCTTCAATGCAAAGTTCTTCCCAGGAAAGAAGCCTTGGGAGGCTAAGGTAGATATGGCATTCCCTTGTGCCATCCAGAATGAGCTTAATGCAGAGGATGCCAAGAAGCTTGTTGCAAATGGCGTTAAGTATGTCGTTGAGACCTCCAATATGGGATGTACTCTTGAGGCTGTTGAGATTCTTCAGAAGGCTAGAGTAGGCTTTGCACCAGGTAAGGCTGCAAATGCAGGTGGTGTTGCAGTATCTGGTCTTGAGATGACCCAGAATGCATCACATCTTCCATGGAGTGCAGAAGAGGTTGATGAGAAGCTTAAGTCTATTATGGCATCTATCCATTCGGCATGTGTAAGAGAGGGTAAGGAGGCTGATGGATATATCAACTATGTAAAGGGTGCAAACATTGCAGGCTTTAAAAAGGTTGCTGATGCAATGTGCCAGCTCGGATACTAGATAAATAAACTTCAATATGGGAGCACAGCCTTTGGTTGTGCTCTTTCTCTCTTTGATGGTACTCTCAGCTTATGATTTATCAGGGACTAGGAAAGAGCTTCTATGCTGTAGTTGCAGCTCGTTTTGTTAATAGATTCGGAGATTTTGTCTATTTCCTGCTTGTAATGCTTCTTTCTATAAAGCTTGGACTTGATGAGAGGCTTGTAGGCATTGTAAGTACTATTAACTTCCTTTTTGCACTCTTTGGCCAGCTCTTTGGCGGAGTTGTTTCTGATAGATTCTCACGCTCTAGATTGCTCCCTCTCTTTCAGCTTTTAGTAGCTGTTTCTTACTTACTCGCGATGCCATTTCTAAGTCCTATGAATAGAGATGCTGTCATTGCTCTTATTCTGATCTCCTCATTCTTTCGTGGTGCTGTCTATCCAATTACAAATGCACTTACAGCAGATCTTGTAATCGAGTCAAAGAGAGGCGATGCATACTCTCTTCTGTATCTTATCACTAATGTCGGTGTTGCAATTGGAAGCGTTATAGCAGGCATGCTCTTTGATAGGCTTGTTCTTCTCTTTTCACTATCTGCAGCTATGCTTATTCTTGATGCATTGATTACTAGGGTATTTGTGCCATATATCAAGCCTAAAAGTAAGCAATCTGGCAATAAACGCTATAGCGTTGATAAAAGCAGCATAGCCTTCATAGCGCTATTCTCGTTTATCGGAGTCATATATTGCTATATGTACCAAAGTACGACCTTTCTCCTCCCTCTTGAAATCAAGGAGCTATTCGGACCTGAAAAGGGACCAAGATACTACTCTTATATATCCTTCTTCAATGCTCTCTCTGTAATATTATTCACATCGCTTGTTACAGCACTGACCAGAGACAGGAAGGCAACAAGCAATATGGCCTTAGGAATGCTCTTCTATGCATCTGGTCTATTTGCGTTCGCTCTCTCATCCTCTCTTATCCTATTCATTATCTCTATGATTATCTGGACTGTGGGTGAAATTCTTATGGCAACTAATACCAATGTATATCTTAATAACAGGATATCAAGTGATAACAGAGGCTTTTTCAATTCAGTCTATTTAGCAGCTCAATCTCTAGGCTCTGCTATAGCACCGACTATATCTGGATTAATGCTTCTTCATCTTTCCTATGTCTTTATGTGGATTATGTTATCTGTCCTATCAATTCTGATAACGTTTTCTTATTTAAGTTTTGGAAAAAAATATTAAAACCATATTTTCCTGAAGCTATGAAATCCTCTAATATTTCGCTATGAGAAAAACGAAAATCATTTGCACAATGGGTCCAGCTGTAGATAGTGATGATAAGATAAGAGCTCTTATCAAGGCTGGTATGGACGCTGCTCGCTTCAACTTCTCTCATGGTTCACATGATGAGCATAGAAAGAGAATGGACAGGGTTAAGAAAATTGCAAAGGAGATGAATACTCCTATTGCAATCATTCTCGATACCAAAGGTCCTGAGATCAGAGTAAGAGATTTTGAGAAGGGTTCGGTAGAGCTTGAAAAGGGTCAGCTGTTTACTCTGTATAGCAGCTCAGATGTCGTTGGAACCAAGGAAGGCGTCAGCATTACCTATCCATATCTATCTGAGGATGTAAGTGAAGGTGTAAAGATTCTTATTGACGATGGTCTTGTATCAATGTCTGTTGTTGAGATAAAGGATGGTAACATCGTATGTAAGGTGGAGAATCCTGGCATCATAAAGAACAAGAAGTCTATAAATATTCCAGGTGTTGATGTTGATCAGGTATTCATCTCAGATACAGACAGAAAGGATGTATTATTCGGAATAGAGCAGGATGTAGATTTCATAGCTGCATCCTTTGTAAGAAACCAGGATGACGTTAAAAAGCTCAGAAAGCTTCTTAATGTAAATGGTGGTGAGAGAATCAAGATCATTGCAAAGATTGAGAATGGCTCAGGAATAAAGAACCTAGATGCTATTCTCGATATTGCAGATGGCGCTATGGTTGCTCGTGGTGATATGGGTGTTGAGATTCCTTTTGATCAGCTTCCAGCTATACAGAAGAACATTATTGATACCTGCTACAGAAAGGGCAGAATAGTAGTTACTGCTACCCAGATGCTTGAAAGCATGACAGAGCATCCTCGTCCGACTAGAGCTGAGGTATCTGATGTTGCAAATGCTATCTATGACGGTACTACTGCTACCATGCTCTCTGGTGAGACTGCTGCTGGAAAGTATCCTGTAGAGGCTGTTAAGGCTATGGCTTCAATTGCAGAGTATACAGAGAACCAGATCAACTATCAGGGAAGATATCTAGAGAACAATCTTAAGCTTCAGCAGGATATCGTAAACACAATCACAAGTGCTTCTGTTGAAGCCTCCTTCTTTTTAAAGGCTAAGGCTATTGTAGTTGGTACTGTTACAGGTAGAACTGCTCATATTGCATCCTACTATCGTCCAAGCGTCCCAATCATTGCAGGCTGTACAGATATCAAGGCTGCAAGACAGCTAAAGCTAGACTATGGTGTTTACCCATTCCAGGCAGAGCTTATCAATGACCTTGATGAGATGAAGAAGCAGACTATAGATATCGCATTGAAGTCAAAGCTAATTGAAAAGGGTGATCTTATAGTTCTTATCTGTGGATCCCTCACAGGGGGGGCTAGCTCAAGTGATACAATGATTATCGCTAAGGCTTGATTTAAAGTAGGCTGTGTTAATTCATGGCCTATTTTTATGTCGTAAAATTTACATTTTCTTAAATTTGTTATACTAATTCTATGCTTAGAAGAAAGATAGATAAACAATTTGAAACGTGGAAAAATAGAGAAGATAAATTACCTCTTGTTGTAAATGGGGCAGGGCAGGTTGGGGAGACAACTTCTATACTTGAATTTGCAAGGAATCACTATAAGACTGTTTATCATCTTAATTTCTTTATGCATCCATCTCTTTCCGAAATATTCAATGAAGACTTGGATGCAGATACTATCCTGACAAAGCTTTCTTTCAAAGTTTCCCTCTTTACGTTTATATGAAGGAGAGACGCTTATCTTCCTAGATGAAATCCAGCATCTCGTACAGCTGTGAAGTTCTTTGCAAGGGATAGTCGCTTTGATGTTATAGCCTCTGGCTCTCTTCTTGGCATTTACTACAAGGATACAGAGTCCTTTCCTGTTGGGTATACAGAAGAGCTTGAGCTGATGAGCCTGGACTTTGAGGAATTTCTTTGGGCTAACAATGTTTCAGAGGTCGTAATAGAGAAGATCAGAACTTTCTTCAATAATAGAACTCCAATGGATTCCCTCTACCATACATCACTTATGGATCTCTTCAAGCTCTTTATAGTAATAGGAGGAATGTCAGCTGCTGTAGCTTCATATGTGAGGTATAAAAGCTATCAGAGGGTTTTGAAGATCCAAAGAGGCATAATAGCTGATTATAGGAATGATATCGTGAAGTATGCTGCAAATACAGATAAGCAGAAAATCACATCATGCTTTAATTCTATCACGACTCAGCTTTCGAAGGACTATAAGAAGTTTCAGTTCTCTATAGTTGAAAAGAAGTCTAGAGCTAGAAAGTATGGTAGTGCTCTAAATTGGCTAAAGGATGCAGGCATTATAAGCTATTGTTTCAATTTTTCACGTTTAGAGCTTCCTTTGGAGGCCTTCAAATTAGAAAACGAGTTCAAGATCTATATGAATGATACTGGCCTTCTTGTTTCTATGTATGAGGATTCTACAGCAGATAGCATTATGAGTGGCAATCCTGGGTTATTCAAAGGTGCTATTTATGAGAATATCGTTGCAGAGAGCCTAAGAAAGAGTGGTTATTGGCTTTATTGTTACGCACCAACGCCAGAGAAGGGGATAGACTTCATTATGAATGAGGCAAGGTTGTTTCTTTGGAAGTAAAGGCAGGAGAGAATACTAGATCAAGATCATTGAACTCATTGCTGAGAGAGTCTAAATATTCGATAGATAAATGCATAAGACTCTCAGCAATGAATACTGGAGATGATGAGAAGATCTATGCATACCCGCTATATATGGCTTTTCTGCTGTAGTTGATCAAATA